>JBDRWD010000009.1 GCA_039802205.1 candidate division WOR-3 bacterium | reverse complement strand
TCCCGACCGCTACATTCAAAAATATATTTATTACGCTGGCTAAAGCATGCGACTATCTTTTCAGTCAATTCGGGATAATGCATTTCTCACTTCATTCTGGAATCCCTGTTTATCAAGGACAAAGGCACCGATTAGTCTTCCATTTACGATACAATCGCCGTAACCCAAATTTCTTTTTTTCGCTTCCTCAGGCTCTTTTGAAATATCAATGTAGTAAATCGGTATTTTATCATCAACCTCTTTTATATATCTTTCCATTCTCTTTAAGAAAAATGGATATGCCGCAGGACATTTGTTTGGTCCGCAGAAGATCAAAACCTTGCCTTTATCTTCTGCCTGCGGATTATATTTAGGTGATTCTTTCTCAGCCGGTTGATATACAAAATCTTTCTTTAATGGATAATATAACAGACCTTGACTTTCGCCAACCCGCTTAAAGCCATATTTTGTGAAGAACTCTTTTGCTGATAACTGCCCTTCTGAATGGCCGGGGAATGGACTCACAATAAGTGCCTGAGCAGGTTTATCATTAAACCATTCTTGTGGTTTTTTCATATCTTCTATCAAACTCAAAAGCAAATTTTTACCTACACCTTTCCGCCAGTATTTTTTATCGTGTACATAAATGCAATCAATCCAAACAACACTCTCGTCTGGCACAGGTCTATATTGTATCATTCCTGCAGGAACTCCATCAACATAGCCAACTTTTGCTATTGAACTCCATTTCTGTAGCATCTCAAATGTCCAGATTCTTTTTTCTTCAATACCCCTTTGCCAGTCCGGGTCATCTCTCTTATCCTGAGGAACACAGACCAGACAGAGGTCAAGAATGTTTTCTAAACTAACATCTTTGATAATAATCTCAGGCATAAATCCCCCCATTTAATTTCTAATGATGCTTGGTATTAATAAAGAGTTGACTTTTAATAAAATTGTAGTGGCAGACCTTGGTCTGTAAAAGCTGTATGTAGTGGCAGAGTTTACTCTGCAAATGTCGAGCAAGGTCGACCACTACATTTTTCAGATACAAAAATTCCATCTATAACCTCATCAGGCATTTTTCAAAGTCAACCACAAAATATTTTTTGCCTCTCTTTTCTACCTTATGCCCTTCTTTTTCCAGAAGTTCCTTTTGTCTCTCTGCCCCACCCGGAAATTTTTCATTCAGCACTCCACCAACTTTAAGTGTGCGCCAGTAAGGCGTGATATTCTTCTCTCCTTTCATTCTCGCTTCTTCTGCCGCATTTGCTGCGGTCATAATACTGATTCCTGCTATCAGGGAACAACAATATTTAGTTTTGTGTTTTTCAGCAAGTTCTTCACAAATTTCTTTAATGGTAATCACTTTACCTTTGGGAACTATTTTCATAATTTCATCCACTTCAATATGTGGGGCAAGAACAACCGAATCCCCGGGTTTTGCGCCCCATTTTGCCAATGCCTTGCCACAGGGCATTTGGGAAGTAAATGAAATAACCTTTGGAAAATTTTTGCGATCCTCTAACTTTTCCTTCCACGATTTGCGTTTATATGCCATAATTCACCTTCCTATTTTGGAAATTATTCTGAGTCTTTAAATACTTTCTGCCATTCCAGAGGAGAATTTGGAATTTCAAATAACTCGTTCAATAAACAAAGTATTTCGTAATTTGTCCTGTTTTGGTATGGTAGACAAGGCATTTCGTTTATCTCAACTCTAACTTGATTGCCAGAATTCTCTATTTTTAACTAATTTCGTCATTTAGCATCTCCTGTCTTCTCTATTTATTATTATCTGCTCTACCGAGTTTCGTATACCCATAAGTCCTTGTGGATTAATATAGTTTGTTGTATTAAACACAGACTATCTATTAATGGCGATAAGCCATTAAACTCTCATTTTTCATTAATAGATTTATTCATCGTTACGCTCAATGAATTAACGTAGTTTGTTGTTCAAATAGTGGACTATAATATTATATATCATTTCTAAGCTATCAGTCCTTATGTCATTTAATTCACAATTTCCAAATGGTGGCATTCTTGAAATTACGGAATTATTTCTATCGATTCCATCAAATAATTTCCATGGTGGTGTTTGTGCGGCCATTTTTGTAATCACTAAAAAATCAATGTCATTAATAATACTTAAAAGACCTGCTTTTCCTTTAGCCATAGCATAATGTAAATGATCACCCGGGGGAGTTAGATGTATCCTATAGTTATACTTGAGCTCCTTAACACAAGCTTCAATATTTTTTAAGAGAGTAGGATCCATATTAACTGTTTCAAAAGGCGGTTTAGGGATAAACGACGATGCGCCTATGTGTACAACACTACCTGAACCACATAATTCTAGAACAATTAAAGGTAAATCAGTGCCATTACGAGCAATATAAGCCTCCATGCCCTTACTTTGATTTTCCTCTAAATCTGTTAAGAGTGCTAAATACTTGTCGCTTGGATGCTCTCTGATGAGTTCTAAAATAATAGCAACCGAAGATAAATTATCGTTTGGATCATTACCATCATAATGTGCTGAAAAAATAATTTTATTTTTGTTGGATTTGTTAATAACTATATTAGCGCCATCTGGTTGAAAATTTTGTACTTCGTATTGAATTCCCAAGTTCCTAAGATATTCTGTTATCCAATTCTTTCTGGCATCTTTAGTATTCCTTATTACTAGTTCTCTTAATATTTGAAGTATTGTATTCCCATTCATTTTAACACCTCCTTATGATTTTGCCTAACGGCTCAAGCGTAAAAGTAGAATTTGCGCAGCAAAAATTTGTGTGCGTGCCGCTTGCTTGTGCGTTGCGCGCGGAACAGGTAATGCACGAACCCTGATTTTCATCAGGGCAGGCTCTTTTATGCTGTGTTAAGCGATGCGGTGACTGATAATTACAATATTTCTCCATAATCCACCTCAATTCCATCATCAATCTTTCTATAATAGATGATTTTGACATCTATGTGTTCTGGTAATGCTGCTTTCGCCTCATAGGTATGGGGTTTTATAGATATTGGAATGTTTCCGATATAGCCATCTATTCCTTTTGACTCTTCATCAGGTTCAGCGAGACGGTAATTTGTTCCTTTTAACTCAGCACCTTTCTTAAGTATCGCTTCCTGAAATCTTAGCCCGGCAAAAGTTTTTAAAATCACTAAATCCCTTACCCATTTCTCAACGGTTGCCCTGTCTATCTTATCCATTGCATTTCTTAATTCTTTCAATTTCTGTAATATTTTTTCTGTAGCGCTTTTTATTGCTTCAGGTTTTTTCTTTAAATACCACTTTTCCCATTCTTTCAATGTTTTCCCTTCAAACTCCTGTATAAGTTCACTCATCTGACCAACCACTCTCGGCCGTGTTCCTTGTGCATATTGATTTGCTAAATTGATAAGTGGCGCTACATATTTTGGAAATTCAGGCGTTTCAATATCCAGATATCTCCTGATTTCATCAATAGTGATTTTTATCTTCATATTAAGATTCTTTGATTAGTATGTCTCTTAGGTTTAAAAACTTTGATTTATACTTATAATTAAGCGCATTATCTACATCAGCCAATCCATTCTTAATCAGATGTGCATTTAAAAAAGTTTTATTCTGTAAATAAAGATAACAAAGTAAGTTGTTCTGCTCATCATATTTTATTTCATCAAATCTAATGAATACCTTCTGTCCCTTTGTTTTCTCTTTCAAAAATTTAACAGCCTCTCCATTTTTATCCGGTTTTTCTTTAATCCCGAGTAATCTGATTTTTAACCCATTATTTAAAATTAAAATCTCTGGAGAAAGTATTTCTTTCACTGTGTAATATTTTTCACGCTCGTAATTGGAATTATCAATTTTTGAACCGAATCTTAACTTTTTAGGGTCAACCTTTTTATCAAACTTAATAGGGTCTTTAAAGATATATGGTAATTTTTTGATCGCTTCTTTGAAATCTGTTTTTATTTCTTTTTGCTTTATTATTTCAAAAGTTGCGTCCTCAAACATTGTTTTTTGATTTATGCCAAGTTTCTCTTTTATAATGGGTAAAAAATCTTCGTTTATTTCATATCCGATAGAATTCCTATTCAGTTTTCTTGCTGCTAAAGATGTCGTACCGCTTCCAAGAAAAGGGTCAAGTATAGTATCTCCGACAAAACTGAACATTTTGATAAGACGTCTTGGTAATTCCTCCGGAAACATTGCAAGATGTTTATCCTGCTTTTCTCCAGGAAAATTCCAGTGTCCGGTAAAATATTGATTCCATTCTTCATCGGTCAATTTTGACTTTTCTTTTATTTCTTTACTTACCTTTGGAGGACTACCGTATTTCTTAAAAATCAAAATAAATTCATAGTCTAATTTAAGAATCCCATTCCTTGGGTAAGGATAAGAACCCATTACTGTTGCTCCGCCAGTTGTATGACAGGTAGTAACCTTCTGCCAGATAATTGCGCCCATATAATCAAATCCTGCGCTCTCACAAAATTTGATGATTTCTGTCCTGATCGGAATAACCTTATATCTTCCATAATAAACCGAACGGGCAAACTGGTCTCCAATGTTAATACACAAACGGCAACCTTTATGAAGAACTCTGCGGCATTCACTCCAGACAAGGTTAAGGTTATTTATATATTCTTCATAAGTATCATTAAATCCTATTTGCTTTCCATTACCGTAATCCTTTAACTGCCAGTAAGGAGGTGATGTGATAATAAGATGGACGGATTCATCGGGAACTTCTTTCATCCATCTTGCATCGCCAATGATTATCTTATGCCAGGTCCCCATATAGTTAGTTCTTTTTTATCAAATTATGTTTTATTATACTTAATATTAATTTTTTGTCAATGATGATAAGAGGTTTTAAACGTATGCCGTTTACCGTGGAGCGTTGGAATCCAAAACCTCACCCTCACCTTTATCCTCTCCCTTTAAGGGAGAGGAAATGGAGTTGGGAATTTTTCTTCCTTCCGTATGATTTTTGATATTTATCCACTTTCTTTCAAGGCCGTATGAGCATTTTTTAATTCGTTAATTATTCCTATTTTCTGCGGGCAGCGTTCTTCACATTGTCCGCATTCAGTACATTTATCTGCCTTTCTTTCATCTTTGATGAAATTTTTGTACATCCATTTTGATTCATCAAAAGCATTATACATATAGGCATCGTTATATATCTCAAAGATAAATAAAATCGGAATTTTCTGCGGACAATCTGAACAATAGTTACAACCTGTACAATTGATTTTCGTGCGCGATTTGAAAAATTTTTTTGCCTGTTCATACAATTTCAACTCATCTTCGGTGAGTGTATCTCTGTGCTCTACTGATGCAAATTCAATGTTCTGTTTGACCTGTTCAATCGTGCTCATTCCACTTAACACACAGGAGACCTCAGGCCGATTGTATAAATATCTAAATGCAAATTCTGCAGGTGTCTGTTTGAATTTTGAGTTGGCAATGATATTTAATACTTCTTCAGGCACATTCCGCGCAAGTTTACCACCACGCAGAGGTTCCATAATAATTACACCAAGGCCCTTGCTATACGCATATTCAAGACCCTTTATTCCTGCTTGAATATCATTATCAACATAATTGATATGTAGCAAACAGAATGACCAGGGATAGGCATTAATAATTTCTTTAAATAGCGGCAATTCATCGTGGAATGAGAAACCAGCGAACCTTATTTTGCCTTTTTTCAATGTATCATCAAGAAATTTCAATATATCAAATTTCTGAACGGTCTGCCAGGAGTCTTTACTTAAGCCGTGCAAGAGATACATATCTATTGTCTCGGTCTTTAGTTTCGTGAGTTGCTCATTAAGATACTTTTCAGAATCACCTTTTTCTTTCACAAGATAGACAGGCAATTTGGTCGCAAGGTAGATTTTCTTGCGATATTCTGGCTTCAAAACTTCACCCAAGAATACCTCACTCTCACCTGAATGATAACCGTAGGCGGTATCAAGATAATTTATGCCATTATCAATCGCATAATACAAAATTTTTGCTGCTTCGGGTTTGTTGATTGATTTAAAGTCATTTTCATCAAGAAGTGGGAATCTCATACAACCAAAACCGAGTTGTGAGATTTTTACACCTGTTTTACCAAAATCACGATATATCATTTCATCAATTCAACACTGCAATCCACCCATTTAAGATGGATGCAAAACTGACCCAGAGAATGTACGGTATCAACAGGTAGCCGGCTACATATGAAACCTTGAAGAAATAAATTATCGTAAGCAGAATAGCAATCCAAAGTATGATAATCTCAATAAATGCATATAATGGAGAACGCAATCCGAAAAAGAGAAAAGACCAGACGACATTAAGAACCAGCTGTATTAAAAAAATGATAATAGCGGTCTTTACGGGTGTCAAAGAGAGTCCCTTATTCCAGACAAGATAAAATGCAATGCCCATAAGAATAAACAGCACAGTCCAGACCGGACCAAACAACCAGCTTGGCGGGCTTATCGGTGGCTTATTTATCGTTGCATACCAGGTGGAGACTGATTGTCTTGTCGCCAGCGAACCAATAAACCCAGCGCCAAGTGTCAAAATAAGTGAAGCAATGAATTTAAGTATATTTAAATTTTGGACAGAGATTTTAACTCCTCTAAGTTTAAATAACTAAATCTTTTGTGATGCAAATTAATTAATCTTTATTTCAATTATTAAATAAATAGATTTATTATTCCATTATTCCATAATACTGAAATTGTGAAACAAAAATCATATCAAATTTGACTTTGTGGGGTAGATCACGCCACCACACTATAATTAAAAATACAGGTTATCCATTTTACAATTGCACAATTGTCAAATGGTCAAATTTTAGGCGAAGATACTGGTTTACTCAACCATCTGGTGATTGCTTCAGTTAAAATCTGAATGCGTTTTTTAATCAGAATATAATACCAGAAACACGAGACTAAAAGAAAGAATAGAATTATCAGTGTTATGCTTGTTTGTGGAAAGCGGTAAAACAACAGAATACTAATAAAAGCGAGAAATGCAGGAATCGCAAGATTCAGACAAAATGTAATCTTAATCTTCTGGGGATTGACCATCTCTATTGCGCCGTGAATTGGGCATACGGTGTATCTTGAAACCGAATAGTCAAACTGCACTTCCCTGAAATAAATCTCCCTTGGACTTATTGGGAAAAATTGGTATCTATTTTTTATGTACATTTTCAATGTATCATTTAAACTATTAACATCAGATAAATCTTTCTGAAAATTTGCTATTATCTTCTTAAAGGTATAAAGTCGGATAAGATTCTTAAAATAACCCGCATGTTTCAATCTTGGGAGAATCTCATCAAGAATTAAACAGATCCCTGTTATTATTAAACCAATGTAAATATAATTCATAAATCTCCTTTTAATTTTTACTTAGAATTACTATCTTCTCAAAATAGTTTTGCTTCTGAGTAGTTATCCTCAAGAAATAGATACCTTCGGGCACATCACAAAAATTTAATTGAATATTATAACTTCCTTGAGCAAAGAGTTTATTATTTAAAATCATTTTTTTCTCTCTACCCACCAAATCATAAAGGATAATTGCTAAATTTGTTTCTTCCCTTAGATTTAATGAAAGAGAAATTGTTCTCTTACAGGGATTAGGATGTAAAGAAAATTCAAAATTATTAGGACTCATATTTCTTTTGTCTTCAATCCCAGCACCAGGACCAAAATCAGCCACCTGGCAATTATCTATCCAAACCAGTCCTCTATTTCCTTCTCCCCAATCAATCCAGCAAGCACCAACATGAAATTCAGTTGGAGCCAATGTGTCATTGCCAATGGAAGTATCATATTCATACCAAACAAGATTATTATTTAGCCACCAGGCATAAAATGGATTTTGCCCGCTTAAATCAACAAGCATTGTAATGTGATGCCATTGTTCGCGCCTGATAAATTGTAAATTATCATATTGCCGATGACGCTGTCCATCGCGTCCCCGATATGCCATTCTAATCATAAACAGACTATCAGGTAATCCCTGATAAGGGTGTGTCTCAATATTTGCCCGCTCGCGGTAACCACTGGGATGGACAATATATGCTTCCATAAAATAAAGTCCGCCGACAGTTACATTTGATTGGGAAATCGGTCCATTACGCAGATAACAACTATACCACAATTTTCTACCCGAGGGCCAGGGAATGATTTTATTGGTGTATGCCCAGCCTCCCTGGGCACCATTGGTAAGTTGAAAACGTGCACTATGATTACCCGCATAATGGATAACAGTATCATCAATCGCACTTGCAGAACCTACTCCCCCATATACTGGCGTTTCATCCCAGTTTATGAAATTTCCCTGAGGGTCTTGCCCAGCCTCATAACCATCCTGAAAGATGATAGTGTCTGCAAGAGCGATTTTCCAAACGCTCAAAATCATTTTTTCTTGTTTCAACACAAAAATATATGGAAATATCGAACTTAAAAGACCTAATGTTACCAGGAACTTTAGTACTATATAAGAAATATTATTTTTATCATTCATCATTCCTACTTTTGGTAGTCTGTTTTTAAGCGAATTGAATAACTTTTCTATAATTCATATTATTGTCATCTGGTAATAATTATCAATAAATTTTTTGCTTTTTAAGTGATGTTTGAAATATATCGACAAATACTCTTGCGGAATCCATATAATAAAGTTACTATAAGAAAACTGATAGATAACAGATTTATTAAAGTCAATGTTTCCCTTTTAAGGAGTGCCACTGATATATACGGAATGGCTTCCAACCAGATTTTATTTAACAAAAACCCTACTAAAAGAACAAAGGCGATAACCGAAAATGCGTATAAAATCGTCAAAAATGAAAATACCCAGCTATTTTTATGCTCAATTTCTTTCATCACTTTTAACTTCATCAATACTTTGTCTTCTATAACACCGGGGTCATAATTCGTAGACAATGCTTTATCAATTTGACTCTCAATTGCTACTTTCTTTTGACATTCTTGGCACTTCAAAAGATGTTTTTCTATTTGCCCCCTCTCATTATCGGATAAAAGATCCAACCTATACTCAATTAATTTATTAATATCAGGACAGGAGTTCTTCTTCATAACCCTTTAATTTTTCTCTTAATCTAATTCTTGCACGACTTAAAGAAACCTTCACATTTTCGGGGCTTATTCCAACAACTTCAGCTATTTCTCTTATATCAAAATTTTGATAATAGAATAAAGTGAGAAGCAATCGGTCACGCGGATTTAACTTCTCAAGAGCATTCTGGATAATCACCTTTTTTCTAATCTCTGCTGTTTTATCTTCAACCCTGGTTAGGTCGATTGAGTCATAATTCTGCTGTGAATTTTCTTGAATTTTCCCTTTTTTTCTTAAATGGTCATAGGCAAGATTCCGGGCAATACTGCAAAGATAGGTTTTAAACTTTTCAGGATGTTTTAACTTATTTAAGTTCTGAAATGCCTTTATGAAGGTCTCCTGGCAGATATCCATACCCATATCATAATCACCTACAACACGATAGGCAAGAGTAAAAATTAGTTGTTTGTATTCAGTAATAAGTTCAGCCATTGCCTTCTCATCGCCATTTTTACTTCTAATTACAAGTTCAACAAGTCGGTGGTCCAAGAGCAGTTGTTATAAAAATTCTATATTCGGGATTGGATAAAATGGACTAAGATGTAAGAAAGACCCACTATACAGATCCATACACCAGCTCCTATGAGAATCCGATATGATTGAATATATCCAAATACAATACTACCAATGCCTACGCCCAATGCTATAATTCCATTTTTTAAATGCTGCCCGACTCTTTGACTTTTTTCTTCCTGATGTTGATAATTCCATTTTTTATCAGGAGTTTCACCAATTAGTTCTTTTATCTCCTGAACACTCTTGCCTGCTTCAATCGCCTTGGTTACTGATTCGTAATATTTTCTTTTTTCAAGCGAACCGGATATTATCGCAATAATCGCTATACAACATCCCATTATTATTGCGACTATTGGCACAAGGAAAGAAATCCAGTGTTGCATTGTAACCTCCTTTGTCTATAAGACGAAATTCAGGCGGTCAAGGTAACATTATTAATTAACCTTGGACAGGTAATTAGTTCAATCTTCAGAAACGTAGACTTTTATCTCATTTCCATTTTTCACCTTTCTAAATACTTTACAGTCTCCTTTTACTCTGCCAATTACATTCACATCACTATAAGCCCTTATCTCTTTATCGTTACTTACCGGTGTCTTGCCAAAAAATATGCATAGCGATGGCTCTTCAATCCAGATTGCTATTTCACCTTCTTTTACAACCTGCCGTGGGTTTTCGGGTTCAATTTTATCTATCGGAATTTTAAAATAGATTTCCTCACCCCAGAGATTTGCCTTCGCTTCAATGGGTAGAATCTTCAAAAATTTTTCTGCCGTCTTTGGGTTTTCTTCGGTTATCTCAACTCTAATTTTCCCGATGCTTTCACTTTCAATGATTATCTGTTTCATAATTCTACTCCTTCTCAATCATTTTCAAAATTATACATTTAGAGCATTCAGAAAATAGATTGATTTTATCTACAATTAGCCTCATATCACCAAGTTCAATTTTTTCGCCTTCCTGTAATTCTAAATCCTGACTGCTTCCTTCAACGCCCTTTTCTGCCACTGAAACCCATGCTTTTTTTACTTTTTCTCCCTTCTCTGCCCAAACTCTTGCGAAAGCGATTTTATATTTTCCTATTGATATAACTTCTCCTTCACCAATAATTATTTCCCGAAATGTAGTCACAACACCTCCTCAGATATATCAAATCCCTCTCCCCTTGTGGGAGAAAGCAAGAGTGAGGGGACAATTAATATATTCACCCTCACCTTAATCATCTTCCATTAAAAGGAAATGGCTTTGTAGATTTCTTTCCCTATAAGCAAGAGGAAGGCGCGAGGACTTCCATATCAATCTGCCCAGTGAAGTCCATCGACTTTGTCATAAAATGATTCTAAGCGTGCCCAACCAATAAGATTATTTGAAGTTCTTATTAAATACCAGTCCGAAAGATAATTACCACCAGAAAATGCACAAGTAAGGATTTGTATCCGGGTGCTGGGGATAAGAATCTCTACAATCTCAGTTTCTGATTTGGATTTATAAATCGAAAATGGTTCGCGGACAGTTCCTTCTTCATTTACTGCATAAATTTCCTGCGGAACCAATATAATCTTTCTCGATTCAGCATCAAGCACATACTTATCCCATTTTGTCCAGAATCCCATCCAATCACCAACGATGATAGTCCCATCGCCCTTAAAATCGGGCCAGCGTGTCAAATACCCCATTTCTTTTATCTCCTTACCATCATACCAGTAAACCAGATATTCATCATCGTCGCTTTCTCCGGGTGTATGGACTGCAATTTCTTTATATTTATCTGTTGTATCAATATCAACAACAATAAAACCATCAATTTCGGCACTCAATTTTCCGTCAATAGCTTTATTATTCACCTTCAAGGTAAACTTGCCCGTTTCTTTTGTATCAATAAGGATTATGTTATCTTTTTTACCATCACCATTGAGGTCGGTTTTGAAATTTTTGGCGAAATGAAAATCGGTACATAATGGTACTTGAGCAATCAGATTGGAAGCTAATAATATGAGACATAAAATCAGTGCATGAGTTTTCATAAATGCACCTCCTTTGAAGATAAAACTCTATTTTATTTATTTTTTCTAAACAAAAATGGTCCCCGGAAATCTTTAGATTTTAGCATCCTTCTTGGTCCATACCCCAAAATAAAGTGCCTTGTGCCGTCGAGGTTAACAAAATCAACATCTTTAAAGAACAAAAAGGTAAATGCACCAATCTCGGCAAGTCCCCAGAAAAATAGTTCCATTGTAACTCCTTTTTTAGGAAAAATTGGATTAAAATGTGTCCTTGAAAAAGTCCCTTTTAACATATCATAACCACTGTGAAAACTTAAGACGAATTTATCTTCATCCCCTTCTGCAAGTAAGTGTTGATAACCTCTCGTAAGAAAAATACCATATCTTCTATCTACTTCATCTATTATGAAAATGCCATCGTCTTCAAGACATTCACAGGCGCCTAAAAACACTTTAATTATCTCCCAGGGATTAAAGTGCGGTGTTGAGAGTCCATACATAAGGACTATATCAAACTTTTTTTTTCAATCTATAAATTTCTTTTGCATCAATTATTTTTGTAAAAATCTTTTTCCTGAGCACTTTTTCTCCCCATTTTTTAGCCTTTTTTAATGCTTCTTTTCTTAAATCTGTTATCACCAAAGCCACATCTAAACTTTTATCCATGAGCAATTTAGATAATGCAACGCCACCAAAACCTGCACCACCACATATTTCAAGAATTCTTATTTCTCTCTTTTTCAAAAAAATTCGTACCCATTGATGTTCAAGTAATTTTTGCATATTCTTTATTGTGGAATTAAAATATTCGCTTCCCTCTTTACGTTCTGGTTTATCTGGCCAGGGAAATATAGAGAAGAATTTCGATAATTTATTTTTCACCATTGTTAACCCCCTTTTGGCGAAAATTCCATAATTTCATTAGTCCATTATTTTATAATTATGAAATGATGGAATAAATTATTGGTCAATTTTAGGATTTAATAATTCGCAGACTTCAAAAATGAATTTTCAAAAAATTACTCGCCTTTTTGTATCTTCTGATCAAAGATATGCTGAAAGCGGAATTGGGGTGAGTGCCGTTAGACACGGACTTTTATGCTGTGTTAGGCGGTGATAATTAGATAATTTCAATAACTTCACTTGTTAATTGAATTAAATAATTCATTAGCCAAATTTCTATCAAGGTCTTTAAGAATTTTGTATTCATCCAGCGCGGAACCTTTATCTTCAATTATCAAATAAATAATACCAAGATTATAGTGTGCATCAGCAAAATCTGGTTTTATCCTTATCGCCTGCTTATAGGCTTCTATCGCCTCTGAATAACGACCAAGCTCTCCATAAACCACACCAAGACTATAGTTCGCTTCAGCATCATCAGGTTTTATCCTTATCGCCTGCCTAAAGGCCTCTATCGCCTCTGAATAACGACCGAGCTTTCCATAAGTCAAACCAAGATTATAGTGTGCATCAACATCATCCGGTTTTATCCTTATCGCCTGCTTAAAGGTCTCTATCGCCTCTGAATAACGACCAAGCTCTCCATAAATCACACCAAGATTATAGTGTACATCAGCATCATCAGGTCTTATCCTTATCGCCTGCTTATAGGCCTCTATTGATTCTGAATAATAACCAAGGTCTCCGTAAGTCAAACCAAGACTATAGTGAGCATCAGCATCATCAGGTCTTATCTTTATCACCTGCTTATAAGCCTCTATCGCCTCTGAGTAATAACCAAGCTCATTGCTGCAATATCCGATTTGAAAATAGGCGTCAGCATAAAGGGGATTTTTTTCTACAGCTTTTTTAAAATAGTGCAGGGCTTTTTTATAATCATCTATTGAAATAAAATAAATCCCTGTATAATAAAGCCCTTCTGCAGAAGAAATCCAATTTCTTGTTCTGCCTTCTCCCCATTGGGAGAATGTTTCTACCTTAGATGGTAAAAGTTTTGCCACCTTTTCAATTGGAATCGCAAAATTACAATTTTGTCCCTCAGTAAGTTGAAAAGTCGCCACTCCAATGATTTCACCATTTATATTTAACACCGGGCTACCACTTGAATTAGAAGATATAGGTGCGGTGATCTGAATAATTTTTCCAAATTTTGGTGTCTCCCGAACTGTAGATATGATTCCATCCGAAACCGTTCTCTCAAGTTCCAATGTGTTACCAATTACTATCACTTTCTCACCCACATCAGGAATAGAGTCACCTATTTTAAGAGTGTGAACAAACTTTTGAGGAATATCAACAGAAGCACGGATAAGGTCACTCTCTACATCCTCAGCAACAATCGTGACAATGGGATACCGTTTACCATCTATTGTTTTAATTTCCGCACTACTTGCGCCTAAAAGCACATGATATGCGGTAATAATATCACCGTTTTGACTTATAAAAAACCCAATTCCCTGTCCAATATTTTTTCCTTCAATGTCATATGTCAGTATAGATACAACAGATGGTTGAACATTCTTTATAATTGGGTTCAATCCATCCTGAGTCAGTAAAGAATAAATAAAAGGAAAACAGAAAAGAAAAAGTATTGAGACCAGCAAAATCCAGCGATACTCTTTCATAATTTTATCCTCGGCATAATAAGATCTAAATCTTTACGACACATTGTAATTAATTATACTAATTATAAATTTTTTGTGATTGCAATAACAACTCGTGAAACATAGGTTGTAAATCGCAAGACAATTGATAAAGGCAAGTAAGGGAAAATATGGATAAAAATGCACTTTGCAGAGCAAGCTCTGCCACTACATCTCATAAATAAAATTCAAAATTTTGAAATCTATACATTGCGCGACATTGCAAATTTTATAATTTTATTATTTCATTATTTTACAATTGTGGAATGGTGGAATGGTTGGATAAATTGTTATGTATCATTCAATTTTTTTTAGACTGCGTTTTTATATAATCTTGCAAAGTTTTGCCACCGGGCAGGAATTTGATAAAGTGGCTTAAAATTCCGTAAATAAGCAAAAGCATTCCGATGATAAAAATTGGAAAACCAATGAGAAAAGGAATTAACAAAAATCCCAGAATCATCAAAATTAAGCCACCAAGAGTTACAAGATTAATGGGAAGTAAAAGGTCAAGAATAAACTTCATAATTCTTTCACGGGGTTCAATGCACCTTTGCGTTTTACTAATTTATCACCGATTGCACAACTATCATACATCTCTTTGGTGACTGCGATATTTTTAGTCACTCCATCATCAGTCTTCACGGCCAGTGTATAAAAATGGGAAAACTTTCGCTTTCCCATAATTAAACTTCCCTTTCTTTCTTTTTCTTTTGTAGCATAGATTTTATCAACCACGACCCCATGCCATTCGCTGGCTCTGGTTTTTTTGAGTCCTATTAGAATTATAATAACAAAGATGCCTACAATTGGTACTAAAAAACCTAAAAATATAATTATCGGTAAGAGCGCAAAAAAGCTATTTCCCATATTACCTCCTCGGATATATCAAATCTCTCCCCCTTGTGGGAGAGGGCAAGGGTGAGGGGACAATTAATATATTCACCCTCACCTTTATCCTCTCCCTTCAAGGGAGAGGATAATCTTATTAAATTTCATAGCATTCTTATGTACCATAAATGACATATTCCATTCCCTTGATTTAATCAGGAGGTTATTAAGCCTTACCCCATTAAAATTATTTTTTTTGCTTTAACATAAAATTCTTACGAATTAACTCCAAAGACCGGACGACCGCAGTTTGAAACCGTTCCTACATAATATAAGGAATTTTATTCTTCGCCTTTGGTCTTGGTTTTGATTGGTTCAACAAGTAAAACATAAGCAGGTTTTTCACTACGGGAGCGATGCCTGGTCCCGCGCTTAACTAAAAAACCTTCGCCTTCTTTTAACTCTATAGACTCATTCTCCATATCAATGAAGATTTTACCCTTTAATACATAAAAGAATTCATCTTCATTCATATGGGTATGCCATTTGTAGGCACCATCTATTTTGGCAATCCTCAGGGCTGTTTCATTAACATATACTACATCCTGAGGCTGCCAGGCTTCTTTGAGTTTCTTATCAATGTCTTTGAAGGTTATTTTGTTCATTAGACCTCCAGTTTAATATTGCAGTATCGTTCCAATAAAATTGGAACTCGCAGTATCGTTCCTTCAGATTGGAACTCGGTGTGAAAATATCTAATTCCCCTAAGCATAACGCTTCCGTTTAGTGCTATCTTTCTTTAAAGTTTTATCAAATGCGATAAGCTTAAAATATTCTTTTTCTAAAATAGGTGCTACAAAATTGTAGTCATCTATCGTGAGATAATTTTAATTCAATCCGATTTTTAGAACAGCATCCACTTCCTGGAGTGAAGTTATTGATCGATTTATAAATAAACTAAAATCCTTATCTGTCTTCCTACCGCTACCTTCAGCAATATCTAACGCGATAGAAACTACTGCCCTTTTCCCCTGCGAGACTAAATCATATTTTTCATCCTCGGGAAATTTTTTTTAAAAAACCGTAAACCGCCTTTATCAATTCTATTGCTAATCACCAGATTTCTAAATCTTCGTATTTAAACTTCATTGTTCAACGAATGAAACAATATTGCAAACGAAGTAATACTGCGTTTCCTGCAAGCGTAGCGATTCTGCGTTTATTGTTTACATCCTGAACACACCAAATTTATGCTCAGGTATCGGTGCATTCAGCGACATGGCAATACCAAGTCCAAGAACGGTGCGGGTATCAACCGGATCAATAATTCCATCATCCCAAATCCTTGCAGTTGAATAATAAGCACTTGATTCGTATTCGTATTTTGCCAAAATTGGCTTACGAATTTCTGCTATTTCCTTGGGAGTCAATTTCCTACCTTCTTTCTCCAGTGCTTTTACCTTAATATCAGTAAGAACATCGGCAGCTTGTTCTCCACCCATTACACAAATCCTTGCTGTGGGCCACATGAATAACAATCTTGGATCATAGGCCCGACCGCACATTCCGTAATTCCCTGCACCGTAAGATCCGCCGATAATTACCGTAAATTTAGGCACCTGGGCATTTGCCACTGCGTGAACAAGTTTCGCCCCATCCTTTGCTATTCCCTGATGTTCGTATCTCTTCCCCACAATAAACCCAGTGATATTTTGTAAAAATATTAAGGGGATTTTCCGCACACAACAGAGTTCAATAAAATGCGCACCTTTCTGTGAAGATTCAGAAAATAAAACGCCGTTATTTGCTAATATGCCCACAGGATAACCCATGATCCGAGCAAAACCACAAACCAGGGTTTGCCCATAAAGTTCTTTGAATTCATGAAATTCGCTGTTATCAACGATTCGCGCAATCACCTCACGCATGTCGAATGGTTTGCGCAAATCCTTGGGAATTATTCCATATAATTCCTTCGGGTCATAGGCCGGTTCTTTTGGTTCTACCCGCTCCAACGGATATTTTGGTTGCCGACCAAGATTTTCTACGATATTACGGGTAATTTCTATTGCCTGTTCGTCATTTATTGCATAATGGTCGCTCACGCCCGAAATACGACAATGGACATCGGCTCCCCCGAGTTCCTCTTCGGTAACCACTTCCCCCGTTGCAGCTTTCACCAAAGGGGGACCACCAATATAAATCGTTCCGGTACCTTTTACATGAACTACTTCATCACTCATCGCAGGTTGATATGCTCCACCCGCAGTACAAAAACCCATTACCACTGAAATCTGAGGAATATTCATTGCAGACATTATCGCCTGATTGTAGAATATTCTCCCAAAATGAAATCGGTCAGGGAACGTCCCTACCTGTAGTGGGAGAAAGATGCCCCCGGAGTCAACAAGATAGATACACGGTAGTCGATTCTCGATCGCAATTTCCTGGGCCCGAATATGTTTTTTTATCGTCTCGGGAACATAAGTGCCTCCCTTAACTGTTGCATCATGGGCAATCACCATTACTTCTCTACCATGCACCACGCCGATACCGGTAATGATTGCAGCAGATGGATGTTCATTATCATACATATCCCATGCCGCAAGTGGACTTAGTTCTAAAAAAGGGGTATTCGGATCCAGAAGCAATTTGATGCGATCACGAACAAACAATTTACCACGTTCTTTATGTTTTTTATGCATGTATTCTGGTCCACCCTTTCGCACGAGTTCCAATCTTTCTTTAAGGATCTTTACAGCCTGTTCCATTGCTTCATAGTTTTCTTTGAATTCCGAACTGTTCGGGTTTATTTTCGATTCTATTTTATACATTAATGCACCTCTCGGTTAATTATCTGTAATTATACAGTTTCACGAGGCAAGCCATCAACAAAAATCGCAGGATAACTTCATCTTCGTTCCGACTTAATTATAGGCTGAAACTTTGTTCGACAATTGATTTACTACGAAATCAATGAATGGAAGGTGACTCTAACTGTGTAGGATATAATTTATGTAAGAACTGCCTTATAGCCATAACATATTATACCGGCTTCACCTTCTTCCTGAACTTTCCTGAAGACCATCTTTACTGATTTACCTATACCCATATCTTCTGGTTTACAATCCACAACTTGAGCCATGACTCGCACACCGTTGTTGAGTTCAATTATTGCAATGTTGTATGGCACCTGAGTATTAAACTGTTCTGGTGCTACTCGAATGGTTGTATAAGTCACTATTTTTCCTTCTTCTGGCAACTTTATTTTTTCAAACTCCCTGGATTTACAATTGGAACAAATCAGTCTCGGTGGAAAGAATATTTTCCCGCAATTTTTACACTTTGCGGCTTCAAGCCGATATCTTTGCGGGATCTCTCTTGTATATCTTGGCGAAGGCATAATGACTCCTTTCAGACTAAATGCCAAGCACCCAACACGAAATACTGATTAAAAAATTGGGGCTTGGGATGTAGATATTGAAACATATTTAGCATATTCACCTGGAAATAGCGAATCTTTTACTTTTCTGCATCCTGCAATCCCTATCATTTATCACAATCATCTGCTATTCTACTTCGAAGATGTGTACCACAGATGAAGCACCTGAACCACCCATATTCTGGGTTAAAGCGATTTTTGCATTCTTTAATTGTCGTCTGCCAGCATTACCGCGGAGTTGTTCCACCACTTCTACAGCTTGGGCAACACCTGTTGCACCTACGGGATGGCCTTTAGCTTTCAAACCGCCGGATGGATTGATAGGAATTCTACCTTCAAGTCCTGTTTCTCCTTTTTCAATAAGTTGATATGCCTTACCCCGGTCACAGAATCCCAGTTCTTCCATGATGCACAACTCAGCGATTGTAAAACAATCGTGAACTTCTGCAAAATTTATATCTTGGGGCTTTAAACCCGCCATCTTATATGCACGCTCTCCAGCTATTCTAACAGCATCAAGACTTAAAATATCTTTTCGCTGGTGTAAGGCAATGGTATCGGTCGCTGCACCCGAGCCAATAATCTTAATTATTGGTTTTCCAAGCTTTTTTGCAATATCCGCTGTTGTGACAATCACACAGGCCGCGCCATCAGACACCGGTGAGCTATCCATCACTGTTATCGGGTCTGCCACCATTGTTGCATTTAAAACATCATCTATTGTAATTTCACTCTGAAATTGAGCATTGGGATTTAGGGAACCGTTTTTGTGGTTTTTCACTGCCACCATTGCCAGATGTCTGCGCGTGGCACCGTATCGTTGGAAATATAAATTGGCAATCATTGCATAAAGCCCGGGAAAGGTAATACCGTGATAACATTCATATTCCTGGTCTGCAGCAGTAGATAACGCATAGGTTACATCCGCACCATCGGTCATCTTCTCTACCCCACCTGCCAGCACAATATCGTTCATTCCTGATGCGACGTCAATGAAAGCCTGCCGTAAAGCAAATCCCCCTGATGCACAGGCAGATTCAACCCGCAGCGAAGGTATCGGTGCAGTCCCAAGATAATCAGCCATTAAAGCTCCGATATGTTCCTGACCAACAAATAATCCTGGGGTCATTGAACCCACATACATTGCATCAATATGGTCTACTCCGGCATCATCAATCGCCTTTAATGCGGCTTCCACAAAAATATCCCTTAAAGATCTTGTCCATAGCTCACCAAACTTTGTCATACCTGTACCAATAACCACCACTTCTCTCATTTTGCCTCCTTATTGAGCCATGATTATTTTATGTCTATGTTTAGCATATTCGCCGTAAGTTAGATAAATTCTATTATTCTCAAGCATCTCTCTTACCTTTTCGGCTTTGTCACGAACTTCATTTATTCTTTCTGTGACTTTAAAAACAAATGCATCACTACCGGCGCCAGAGCCAAATGAAACAAGCAATATCAAATCACCGGGCTGTGCGATATCAAGAATTGCCGAAAAACCGGTGGGTGAAGAACCGGAATATGTATTGCCCATTAAGGGCACAATCCAGCCGGGTTCAATCTGCTCCTTGGTAAATCCTAGTCGCTTCCCAATGGTCATCGGAAATTTGCCATTGGGCATATGAAATACAGCATATTTAAAATCGGATGGTTTATAACCGGTTTTTTCCAGAATACCCTTGCCCGCATTAAAGATATGTTTAAAGTAGGCCGGGTCGCCCGTAAATCTACCTCCATGCCGTGGGTAAAACTGGTATTCCCGACGCCAGAAATCAGGTGTGTCCGTTGCCCAGGAATAAGTATCAAGAACTTCCACCACAATCTTATCTTTGCCAAAAATGAATGCTGAACCACCAGCCGATGCGGAGAATTCTAAAGCATCAGACGGGGCACCTTGCGAAGTATCCGCACCAATTGCCATCGCATATTCCATCAAGCCCGCCTTCACCAGTCCATAACAAACAAACATCGCTTCAGTCCCGGCCTTACAGGCAAACTCAAAACTGGCTATATGAACCTCAGGTGTGATGCCCAACACCTCAGCAACTACGGTAGCAGATGGTTTTACTGCGTAAGGATGTGATTCCGAACCCACGTACACTGCACCGATTTTCTTCGGGTCAATCTCTGCCCTTTTTAGGGCATTCTTTGCCGCCGCAACCGAAATTGTTATGGTATCTTCATCCATACCAGGAACTGTTTTTTCTCTCAGTGCTAATCCTTTTTTTATCGTCTCCGGGTCTCTACCCCATTGTTTTGCAATTTCCTCCACCTTTATTCGGTAACGGGGTAGATAAGACCCATAACCAATAATGCCAATTTTTTCAGCCATTTACACCCCCTTTTAATATTTATCGATATGCAATAAAATCTTTACCTAATAATTCTCTGGTGATGATCATCTTCATTATTTCTAAACCCTATCCTGTCCCCTAATAACCCCGAACACTTTTAAGGATTAATTCCAAAGGCACAACCGCAGACAACAAGCAAAATCATCGCCCGAGCAAAATCAAAACCTTCCATTAAAATATAGAATCTTCTGTTTTTCATCACCGATCAAATTTTCTTCCGCAAGTTCGACATTATCCATAGTAAAGCCACCAGAAGAAATACCTTTTCTCCCCCATTCTTTTAATATTGTCGTAGTAATCCCTTTCGTTTCTTTTATCGGGATATAAAATAAACTCATCCCACAGGTTTTTTTCACTTCAGGGTTTGTTTTAGCAAGAGTAATATATCCACTGCCGTCAGGCAAATGAGAAGTGACCATCTCTATTCCGCCGATAAATGTCTTCTCGCTAATATCACATATTTATTTCCTAACTTTCGGGCAACAGCCCGTATATTAGCGAGGTCTGACCCTGCATCCGGTTTAGTTGCGGCAATACCAAGAAATATCTTATCTAAAGTGACTTTGGATACAATACTATTTTTAATCTTTTCAGTACCATATTTCTCCAGAATATATCCCCAGGCACATTCTACAAGAAAAAAAGTAAAAATTGCACAGCTTATATCCCATCGCGCAAGTTCCTGGGCAACAATTCCGCAGAACACAGGGTCAGCATTTGAGCCGCCATAATCCTGAGTGAAGTTCATCACTAAAATTCCGAGTTCTGCCATTTTCTTGATTATATAAGAAGGTATTTTTTGATTATCATCTATTATACGGACCAATGGTACCAGCTCTTTTTTCGCAAATTCCCGTATTGATTGCTGTATCAATTTTTGTTCAGAACTAAATTCAAAACCAATCATATTAGTTCTTCTACCTGCCACTTATCATTTACCCATAATCCAATAACCTGAACATCGGAAAACCAGGTTTTTACCAGTTCAACAGCACCGGCAATTTGACTGCTTTGAGTTTCCCTATCAACAGGCTTCCAGCACAGTCATAATATCCAACCATCGCAATCAACCGAAAGCCGTGTTTGTTAACAGAGATATTAAGACACCTCTTTACAAAATTCAAAACTTCCTGTTCCATACTTTTAGCAATAACTTTGCATGCACCAGAAAGCGTAATGGTATCAACGAAATCAACCCCATAGTTTTGTTTTATAAATTCTTGAGCCAATCTGTAAACCCGACCATCCATACAATTAACGACTGTTGAAATCTATTCACCACCCGTCCCTTCGGCTTTACGCAAGCGGTCCATTATCGCCCTCCCCAGTCCAATTTCCGGCACGGGTTCGGCATAAATTATATCAATAGCTTCTTTTTCTAATCGATGGAGTGCCGAGAATAAATTACACGCTGCCTCCTGAAGGTCGCCGGCTGGCGAAAGGATTTGGACACACTTAAACGCATGACCTGGGGGGGCTTCACGAAAGGCGAGTAATCCTGCTTCTAATCCTTGCGGGATTGAATAATTTCCATTTTTTATTATTTTAAGCTTTACCTTTGGTGCATAATGTTTTAATAATTGACCTGGAGAGTGCGGTTTTTCTGCAACCGTTAAAATCTTCACCCTGCCGATAACTCCTTCAATCTGTTCTAAAGTGATTCCCCCAAGTCGCAATACCACTGGCTTATCATTGAATTCAATAACAGTAGATTCTACTCCGATTTCTGTTTTACCACCATCAATAATTAAATCAATCTTATCACCGAGTTGTTCTGCCACATGTTCAGCCGTCGTGGGACTCAAGCGTCCAAAAAGATTGGCACTAGGGGCAGCAATTGGAACACCCGCATAGGTTATCAGATCAAGGGCGATCTTATTTGCGGGCATTCGCACTGCCACCGTAGTCAAACCAGCCACCACAATATCCGGAATGCTCTTTTTTCTGGGCAAAACGATAGTGAGTGGCCCAGGCCAGAATTGCTTTGCCAAATTTAATGCCCGTTCATCCAACTTCGCCCATAAATCATAAATCGTTTCAAAACGACTGATATGAACAATAAGGGGGTCAAAGTAGGGTCGATTTTTAACTTCAAATATTTTTGCTACTGCCCGGGCATTAAAAGCGGATGCACCAAGTCCATACACTGTCTCCGTGGGAAAAGCCACGAGCCCGCCATTCTTTATTATTTCCGCTGCCTGCATCAGGATTTCGTTGGTCGGTTTCACTATTTTCGTCACAGCGCCAAATTTTTTATTTTTACCAGGATCTGTTGCAAAGGAGGCACATCAAACCAACGCCGGCCAGTTAAATCGTTAGTATATGCCTGGTAAATCTGACTTATCGTTTCAAAAAGTTCAGGGGGCAACTTCGGAGGTTGACTTTTCACCACCGACTTCCAGTTTACCCGGTCTTTTTTCTTCGCTTCTTCTACTTCTTTAAACCATTCGGTTTGCCGGTAAAATATCCGGGCTATTTCCTTGCTCACCGCTATACCGTCAAAAGTAAATCGACATTCATCAAGAGTCCCCACTGCATCTACCAGCATGAAATTTCGCTTTTCATCAAAACCAAGTTCGATCTTTCCATCTTCATTGAATAAACCGAGGCGCTGGGTCTCTTTTGTTATCAAATCATTGATGTAAGCAACTATGCGTTTCATCTCATTCAGTTCTTCATCGGAAAGCACGCATATTTCTTTTGCTTCTTCCCAAGTTAGATATCTATCGGTTATTTCAAGCTTAGTTGAAACATCATATATCGGCTTTTCCAGAATTTGTCCTGGTTCCGGAATTCGATCAAGACCAATATCTGAAGGTTTCAGAACCCCTTCTTTTAAACGTTTAAATACCGAAGAACCAGCCGGGAGGGCATTTCGATAAATAATCTCAAGGGGAATCAAAAAATTGCGGGTTTCTTTTTTATAAATTGAATAGTCATAATTATTGCCTTTTAGTTCCGGCTTTATAACTCTGAGTAATTTAATCTCCATTGTGTTGGATGGACTTTTCAATTCTTGCAAACGCTTTGCCCTCCCCTCTTCAACAACTCCGAGATAATGAGATTTTATACCTCCTTCTGCAAGTTTCTCAAAATAATATGCAGTAGCAATACATATCGCCTGACCTTTTTTTGATATATGGTCAGGCATCTCACCCCAGTCAAAAACTGAATATCTGTCTGAAAATACAAACCTCCCAATACCCGGTTCATTTTCGGTTGGTTTTTCTATAACCGTAAGGTCTTTTACACTACCCATTTTTATTTACCTCCTTATCTGCCTTTTCAATTTCCTCTCTTTTTGCCTCCTGATAATCTCTTATCTTTCTTTCTAATTTTTTGTCTGCAAGGGAAAGAATTTTAATTGCTGCTAAACCTGCCTCTTCTGGTTCAAGAATAAATAAAGGACAAACTCCCGAAGGCATTCTGATTGTAGAGAAAATGTCTGCTCCACTGAATTTGTCGCTGTAAGGCGGACAGGCAATGACTGGTTTTGTAGTATTGGCATCGACGAATCCGCTCAGGGCATTACTCCTACCTGCAACCGTGATAAAAACCACATCTTCATTCTCGTATTCTTTTATAATTTCAAGAATTTTGAGAGGAACTTTATGGGCGGAGGCAATTCGTAGCTTATAGTCAACACCAAATTTCTCCAGGACCCCGGCAATTTTTTTTGAATGCTCAAGGTCTCCTTTTGAACCCATGATAATTATAACTTTAGCCATCGACCTCCTTTTAAAGTTTTATATTATAATTAAAAATTTTATCAGGTCAAGAAAAACGGCATGAAAAAATTTGGAAAGGTGTTTAACTATATCCCTTTCTTCACCTTCATTTCAAATTTTTCTTCTGTTGCATTTCAATTGCTTTCTGGAACGCCTCAAGTACGATTTTTAAGTAAATGAACATTAGCCCCATCGTGATTTGATCCATTTCCGCTTCTTCAATTAACAAATCAACAACATAGAATAAAATAGCCTTTTGGGGATAATTATCCATGATTTGAGCAATATGGTCAACGAATTCTTTTTCGTCCATCTTTTTCAATGCTGCAAGAAGTTTTAAATTTTCCTCCTCAATTTCATCAAGAAGTATTGGAAGCACTAAAGGTAAAGGAGTATATCTGTTTGACATCATTAACCATATTCCGATTCCCAGATAGAAAAATAGATCTTTTTCAGGTTCGTTGAATTCATGTTCACCTATTTCAAAAAGATAAGCAAGAACATAAGGTTGTTCCTCACCCATCTTATTAATTAAGATTTTTATCTCTTCCGGTTCAAGGACTGACATTTCTTCAAAAGTTTTCCTCACAACCTCATCTGGTATAGATTGCATACAACCCCCTAATAACTTATCTTTATACCAAAATTTATCCACAGAAATATCATTCCTTGTTCTGGATAATCAATAATTGCATTATCAACAATGCCTTTCGCACTTCGGCTTTTCCACAAATATAGAAAACCGTCTATAACAGGAAATTCAATAAAAACTTTTTCAAAACATACGCTCTGCAAACGAAAACCTGCATCAAGTGTTATTCCATTCAGGTCATAAACTGCGTTATTCTGAATGATATTTCTATTATAACCCAAGCCCGTGCTAAATATTGGATTAAATTGAATAAACATAACTTTTTTTCGTCCAGGGTACCAATCAAAAAATATTCTGCCTGCAGTCAGACTACCGGTCAGACCAGACTTATCCCCCTTGATGAAATTATTGTTTGATAGATGTTCTGCTGACAGGTCAACATTTATGACCAAAACACGATAACCAAAATTCTGCAATTTTTTACACCAGAATTCCTGTCCAAAAAAGAAAGTAAAATTCTTCGGTCCCAAGTTTCTAAAATCATTCTGCAACAATTCCGAAATCTCAAAACCGAAATGAAACTTGGGCAGCAGTTGTACACTCTCTCTATTTTCTTGTGCGTAGATAAATACAACAGCCAAAAACAGAATTGTAGTTAAGATTTTTCTCATAGATTATACCAGAATTAACATAGCAATTATTTTTTGATGTCTTGAACTTTTTTCAATTTTCCTACACTTTTATAAATATTGTTAACGGTTTTTGCACGACTTTCGTAACGATCCCGGGCTTTGCGAAGCCGCCGCAGGCGATTTGGGCGAAGTGAAATGAAATCGGAAAGCCCGTGTTAGCTGAAGTGTCCGATTCATTTCCCTTCCTGTTCCTGTAAACCTGAGGACCGCTTGAGCTTCTCGATAAAATCTTCTCGCACTGGGTAGAAAATATCCAACATCACAAAAGGTTCGTCGCCTATGCAGGTGTCGCTATGCGGAACATTTGCAGGAATACAGTAGAAATCCCCTTTTTGGACTATTTGTTCTTCTTCTCCGATACGCAGTCTCGCTTTACCAGCGAAAACCATTCCAATTTGCTCGTGTGGATGAGAGTGTAGTGGCACAGTATGACCTGGCAACGTGGCGTTGAGCACCATCATCATCTTCTCACCATGCAATCCAGTAAGGATTGTCGTCTCTAAGCCAGCCATCCGGGTAAATTTAGGAGCGTATGCGAGACTGATAAAGTACGAGGCTTTCTCTTGTGTCATAACTCCCTCTCTTTCAATTTGCAATTTGATGAGAGCATTTCAGATAACGGCTGCGGACATACGAAGTGCGAGGCGTAGCCGAGCATTTGGGTGAGGGCGTAAGCCCGAACCGTATGTCCGGTGTTAGGCGACGTTGCATTAATTCTTCTTGAAATAAGGACATTTAATCCCCAAACAAGTTTTATTTCCCGATGACCATGAACAATTAATCTTTCCTATTTCTATTTTATCGTATCCTTTCTTATTCAAGAATTTTACAGCAGTTTCTATTGCAGTGTAACTACTTCTTTTACAGCATCTCCGAGGGTATTTCTTTATTTCGTTTAATGTATCTATGACTGCCTGCATACTCTCAACTCGCTCCTCCACATGGAGAGGTGTTGTTTTGTTCACAATACTCATAACAATCCCCACACTAAATGCCCCGCCGCAAGTTCCGGCAAATCCACATGAACCGCCAGGAAAATTCTCCCCCCGATGCATTGCTTCTTCAATGTCCTTATCAGTTATGTTGTAACCGCAATTTCTCATGGCAGCCAAAATAACGCCAGGAACTAAATAATGGTGCCAATCTGCATGCACTGGAAAAGTTGGTTTATTCCATTCATTAGCGGTCTCCTTCAAGATACGCTCGAATATTTCATAAGGATTTTTTTCGTTTGATTTGATTACTTTATCCTTTATCAAAGGAACGACTTTTTCAAAATCCTCGTTTGTAAATCCTTGCATCCCTCTCATGTAGTTTCGAAAATCTTTCTCGTAGTAGATTTTCTTAGCTTCCGCCATTTTTTCTTTCATGGTTTTCTCTTCTATAGTTTATACCTCCTAATTCTATATCATTTGCCTGTTTATTAAATCTTTGTGCAATTTCGCCTAACTCGTTTATAATAGCACCGAGTGCTATTATACTACCAAAAATGGGATGATAGTAGCACCTGGTGCGAACATTTTCATTCTGGCTGAACGGCCAGCGACCCTTTGAGCTAACAAATATTCTCATTTCTTATCACCTTTTGTCATATTGATAGTGTCGAGTGGACTTGTTATCTTACCCAGACTTTTAGTGCTGACATGGGTATATATTTCAGTTGTCTTGCTGTGAGCATGTCCTAAAAGTTCTTGAATATATCGCAAATCAGTTCCGGCTTCAAGTAGATGCGTAGCAAAACTATGTCTCAAGGTGTGTACTGATACATCCTTCTTTATTCGGGCTTTACTGCAGGCATTTCTGAAAATTTTATCCACAGACCGTATGGAAAGATGCCTTTCCTCCCTTGCCCCTTCAAAAAGCCATTTTTTAGGTCTGTATTTCTTCCAAAACTCTCTTAACATTTGTAATGCAGTCTCAGAAAGTACCGTATATCTGTCCTTTCTACCCTTTGAACCCTTGATATGTATCAGCATTCTATTGCTATCTATATCCTCCAGTTTTAATTTTACAACTTCACCAACCCTTAATCCAGCAGAATATGTCAACATCAAAATTGCCTTATGCTTAATATTATACACTGAATTAAGAATTTTTGCAATCTCTTCTTTACTCAAAACAACTGGGAGCTTTCTATCTCTGCGAGGTCTTTTGACTTCATGGATAAACTTCTTTTTGAGCATACTACCATAATAGAATTTGAGGGCATTGATTGCTTGATTGAGTGTTGAGGTAGCGGATTGTTTTTCTTCGGCAAGGTGAACCAGATAGTCTTTGATGTCATTATCGGTTATCTCTGAAGGGCCTTTGCCGATAAAGTTCAGGAAATCTCTATTGAAGTAGAGATAGGTTTTTATAGTTTTATAACTGTATTTTCTTGAGAGAAGTTCTCGACGTAAATCTTTAAAATCCCCCTCACCTTTATCCTCTCCCACAAGGGGAGAGGAAATTTTATTAGATTCTGCTTGAAATTGCTTCTCTGCTTTCGCAGGAGCGACTTTGTTCTCCACAATAACATTTTGCAAGGCTGGATCTAAATTAATTTCTTGCCCTTCAAAAACCTTCAAAATCTTCTCCAGAGTTCCATTGGTATTTGGAAAACCCCAATACTTCCCATCAGGATGCCAGCGATGTCCTTCAATGGTTTTAATCCTTTGCACAAAATCTGGAATATAAGAGAAAGAGACCCTGATTTCACCTGATTCGCCTCTTTTAATAGAAACTTTCGACACTTGCCTATTTTTGTCATAAAGATTACTCATTATAAAATTATAGATTAAATCCTAAAAAAATCAAGAGGTAAATGTGCGATGAATTGCAACGCTACATTTTCTAATTCGTCCAGTTGAAACTGGCAGTTACACATTAGATGCTGAAATAAATTCAGCATGACAGATTAGAAATTCGTGAAACGTTTACCGTGAACCACGGAACGGATTAGAAATAAAATTCTTACGAATTAACTCCAGTGAAAATCATAAAATTGTCATCTCTTTCTCCGCACTAAGCCACCAAGGGCACCACCGACAAGACCAAGTAGTCCAAAATAAAGTGTGCTGATAAATATACCTGCACCGATTATTGCACCAACAAGGCCGCCGAAAATTGTGCCACCACCACCAAGGATACTACCTATAAAACCACCAAGAATCGGCAATAATATCCCGGCAAGTATCCCTTCAATTGTGCCGCTCAAAAATCCCGCAAGCATTCCGTTCTTTACTCCACCAATAATCAATCCCGCAATGAATCCAGCAATTATTGGTCCTAACACCGGAAGCGGGCTTAATATCAACATTGCTATGTATCCAATAATGACTGCCAATATAAACATATTACTCCTTTCTCATTTAAATTTAAATTTTCAGTACAAAGGCATTAGTGAGCTAATGCACTCAATAACGACTGACGGCGGTTTATTTTTTTAAATATTTATCAAAAAATGCCAGAACCCTGTCAAAGAATTCAGGATAATTGATGAATTCTGGTCCGTTTATACCACCGTGCTCTGCTTTAGGAACTATCCATAGTTCTTTTGGACCATTCAATTTGACCATTATCTTCTCAGACATCCAAACCGGTGTTCGATTATCTTTTTCACCAACGATCAAAAAGACTGGAATCTTAATCTTCTCAGCCGCATTTATAGGTAATAGTTCTTCGGGATAATTCTCTGGTGCCATAAAGTTTCGCCCCGGTAATGATTGTTTCAATACTGGTAAAAGTTCATCAAACGAACTCATAAGTGCCCTACCTACATAAGCAGAAATATCATTTCTTTTCGCAATGATTGCAAAGGAAAGATAAGCGCCCGTGGAAAAACCCATAACTCCTATTCGTGTCGTATCAACTTCAGGTTGTTTTTTTACAAAACCAATTGTGGCATCATAATCATCAATATATTCAGTATAACACAACCTGTCCTGCTCGGTTTGCCAATCTGAGCTTTTCCCAAAGCCACGCCAGTCAAACAAGAAAACGTTATATCCTTTTGTAAAAAAATGATAAGCATAGAATATAAATTGTGTCATATTACCAGCATCACCATCACAGATAATAATCGTTGGTTTCCTTGTAGTATCTGTTTTATACTCTCTGACATCGGGTTTTAACTCATCGGGAACCGGTACGAGACGTCCGATAACTGAGTTCAAAATACCAACAGTATCCTGAGCAGGAATGAACCAGCCTTTTAGTTTTAAATTATCTGCGGTCAGAAATTCAACCTCTCGGTAAATAATACCGTAATCAGAAGGTATCGCCTTATATTCTCTTTCTGGCCTGAGCGCAAAAGAAAACGCGATTAAAGCAAAGGTCAACAATAAAAATCTTATGAATTTCATATTTTCTCCTTTCTTATTTTTTGTGGTAAATCGTCTCCAAAAATTCTTTGTCATATTTTTTTGTGAACAGACTAACCAGTGTAATTATCATAAAGGAGATGATAATTCCAGGGATAAATCCATGAACTTTGAATGGTTGTTTTAGAGCCATCCATATCAGTGCTACGAGAAAGCCACCAATCATTGAAGAAATTACTCCAGCTTTGGTAACCCATCCTGCGTAAAGTCCAAATAGAACCGGCCAGAGTGTAGTAGAAGATATGATTGCCCAAGAGAACGCAGTTAAAGCAAGTACAAGGGCGGGCGGTTTTATAGCAATTATAATTGAGATAATACCTACAATGAGTGTTGTGATTTTGCTCATCGTAAGCATCCTCTTGTCATCATAATTTAATTTCAATCCTTCTTTCAAAAAATCTTTGATTATTGAACCAGTGATTATTATTAATACTGACGAAAATGTTGACATACCTGCAGCAAGGACTGCTGCCAGAAATATTGAGGAGCCTACAGGGTTAAGAACAGATTTTACAAGCATCGGTATTGCAAGGTCAGGATTCTTCAATGAAGGAAAAAGTATTCTTGATATAGCGCCATTAAAATACGGCAGAAGTGCAAGACAAGTCCCAAGCGCTGCGACTGGTGTTCCTATCTTGAAAAAACTGAGTTTCTTAATTGAATAAAATCTAACCAGAAGTTGGGGCATACCCCAAACTCCAAAACTGACTATCAATGCATAAGAAATCAATCCCTGCCAATTCCATACGCCGGGTGTATCAACATATCCCTTATTAATTACAGAGAGATTAAATGCAGCGTTTGAAATGCCACCGACACTTTTCAATGTAAAAATTGTGAGTGTTATCAATCCTATTCCCATTATCCAAGCCTGTATAAAACTTGTCCAAACAACTGCAATATATCCACCAATTGATACATAAAAAAGTATTATCACCGAAGAAATCAAAAGACCGTAGATATATGAAACACCAATCAATCCTTCAAATATATGCCCCATACCTTTGAGCATACTCACATTATAAACTATCAAAAATATCGCTATCACAAGCGAAGAAAATATTAAAGCAAAGTTTGAATCATATCTTCTCTTTAGAAATTCAGGAATAGTAATGACATTCAGTCTATGGGTAATTTCTCTCATTCTCGGACCAAGAACAATCCAGCATACAGTCGTTCCCAGTAGAACATTTATTGCACCAATCCAAAGTGTTGACATTCCGTAAAGCCAGCCAAATGCACCACCTCCAATTATCACAACTGAACTGAAATATGCTGCTACATAAGACAGAGAAGTCACCCAGGGACCGATATTTCGTCCACCCAGATAAAAGTCCGAAGTATCTTTTGTTTTTCTGCCAGAAATGATACCAATAACGAGCAATAATAGAAGATAAAGCACTATAACCATGGCATATATAAGCATATTATTCATCTTTATCTCCCGGTCTATAAAGCAAACCCCATACAAATGCAAATATTACACAAATAACGGACAAAATGATTGCAAAAAAGGTAATAATGGGAATATTTAAAATACTCATAACCCTGCCCTTTTAGAATTTATCAAAAAAAGAGGTAATATCAAAGAATATCGCCTTTTTGGTTTGGTCAGCGAACTCTATTTCAATTTTGTCGTATTGCCTTCTGCCGTGAGGTATCAAACTCTGAGTGAGTAATCTCCAGTCTCTCCCCTGGGCACCGAATCTTTTCGCAAGATATTGATATTCAGCATTAACACCTTCTAGATGGTTGCTGGCATCAAGTATTACAATCGCCTCTTCAAATGATTCACCACTTTTTTCTATAAATTTTACCATTTAGACGTCCATGTTAGATAAATATGAACCGTTTTGGTTTTTTCGGGTCAACAAGCACTTGAAATTTTGCACCAGGAATTAATTTACCCATATCTGTGAAACTAAATACCTTTTTAATAGTAGTAGTGTATGGTGCAAACATTCCGGTACTTATGCTCAATTTCAAACAGACTTGGGGAAGTTTATTTATGTAAACACCGGTTTGCTCTGCTGAGAGGATTTCTGCAGTTCCAGGGATACCAAATTTTTTAAACCATTCCAACTCTTTTTGCTGCTTTTTTGTCCACAATATTCCGCCACCAATGATTGCCAAGATAATAAAAATATAAAATCCTCCCATTAAGAAGAAAAAAGTCCTGCGCGGATAACCATCACCAGTTTTTGCTTCAGGATTTGTATTAAAACCCAATACAATAAAGATAAGGCGAATAATTATAAACGGTATTGCAACAATGAATACCGTTGGTTTATTTATTTGCCACATAATTCCTCCTTAGATTTGTTAATTTCTTGGGCATCTCACACAATTGCAAAAAGCATGATAGATTGCACAGATGCCACCAAGTAAACAAATCAAGCCCCAGAAAAGAGGCATACCAAAAATATGGGTAAGCGTTGGTTTAGCATAAGGCAATAAATACAGACCATAGGTAATAAGAAAACAACCACAGACAACCGTGATATGACCGAATACAGCAGTTGCGGTACGTGTTCCTTTCCAACCAAGATAGATTAGCAAAAGGCCGATAAAGAATGGTATGATCTTGACTGGAATGTCAGTAACAAAAATGCCTACGCCACCAAAGACCACAAGAAAAATACCCAGACCGAATGTAACCGGTGATTTTATCTTCATTGTTATACTCCTGTTGCAAGGCTAAAGCCTTGCCCTACATTGTTATACTCCTGACGCAAGGCTAACCTCTGGTTCCGAAAGAACAATTGGTTTCCATGGAAAACCCTGCCCTACTTCATTTTCTTTAGATTAAACAAACAATAATCATTATGAAGATGCTCTTTTTATAAAATAACCAACCCTGCAAGAGAGCCTTTTAACTATACTTAGCCGTCCGATAGAAACTGAATGCTACATTTCAGATTTTAGATAATGCCTGTTCTAAGTCGTCAATTAGATCTTCAACATTTTCTATGCCCACGGACATTCTGACAAATCCTGGATTGATCCCTGCTTTTATTAATTCTTCTTCAGTATAAGTTGAATGGGTCATTGATGCAGGATGTTCTATTAAAGTATCAGTATCACCAAGACTCACTGCAAGGGTACAGACTTTAACCGAGTTCATAACGACCTTTCCGGCTTCTTTGCCGCCTTTTAAATCAAAACCCAGCATTCCACCAAAATAACGCATCTGTTTTTTGGCAATTTCATATCCGGGGTGGTCTTCAAGACCAGGGTAATAAACCTTTTCAACCTTTGGATGATTTTTCAAAAATCTCGCCAGAGCCATTGCATTTGCACTATGTCTTTCCATTCTCACCGCCAGTGTCTTCAAACCACGGAGTATCAGCCAGGCATTGACGGGCGAAATACATCCCCCAACATCCTTTGCCACTTCGTCTGCCATTTTTTTTATAAAATCTTTTTTTCCTACCACAATACCGCCAATCAAGTCTCCATGTCCTCCTAAATATTTAGTGGCGGAATGTATAACGATATCTGCACCAAGTTCAATCGGTCGTTGCAAATAAGGTGTAGCAAAGGTATTATCCACACAAAGCAAAATGTTTCGACGGTGGGCAATGTCTGCAAGATGCGCAATGTCATTTATTTTTAAAGTTGGATTCGCCGGCGATTCAACAAAAATCAACCGAGTATTTGATTTGAGATTATTCTCTATCTCAGAATCGTTGGTGGTATCAACAAATGTCGTAGTGATACCGATTTTGGGTAACAGCCCTTGAAAAAGTGCATAGGAACCACCATAAATTACCTTATCAGAAATAATGTGGTCGCCACTCTTGCAGCAAGTCAGCACCGTTGCAAAGACCGCCGCCATGCCTGAAGCAAATGCCAAGCCCGCTTCACCCGATTCCAGAATTGCCATCTTTTTTGCCAGCAAATCAATCGTTGGGTTGCCCAGACGCGTATAGATGTAACCTTCTTCCTCACCTTTAAATAATCGTGCACCGTGATCGGCATCCTTAAACACAAATGTTGAAGTCATATATATCGGCGGTACATGAGCACCGGTTTTTTCATCGGGATGCACCCCACCGTGCACGATGTCAGTCTCTATGTGCATAAAAACCTCCCCGTAAATAGCAGAAAACTAAATTATCAAATACAAAAAATATCATAATACTTTTAGCCAATTTTTATCTATCCCAAACTTTGCACAAACTCTTTTGATCACAAATTCCGGCACTTCCGCTCCGATGCACTCAAATCTTTGATAGTCTTTGAGTGTCAATCCAATTGTGCGGGCAAATTCTTCTTCACTCATATTTAAACTTACACGCAAAGTCCACAAGCGATGAGGAACGCCAATGCGATTTGTTTTTATATCAACCCAGTAATGTAATTTTTCAGATGGATATATTTTTTTCAAAAACGTAATACTTTGAGAAAGAATTTTTAGTCGGGCTTCATATTTATTCATAATTCCTGAAGATATTGAATGTCTCTTAAATCCACATCCCGACCAGCATTTTTTTTCATTCCAATGAGCGTTTCTTTGTCTACTACATACACCGGTATTTCGTCGATGACTATCTCCATCGGCTTGAAATTGGCATAATTATAGAGCAAGACGATATCCAGCCGATATATCCCCTCGGTATCCACAAAGTTTAAAACTTTAGTATTTTTCTCTTCGCGCCACTTTTTTCTCTTATCCGCATCCGCCATTTCTGTGGGATTTATCGGTACGGTGGGTTTAAGATTGAATTCATTGATTACGGATATCAACTTTTTAACTTTTCTTCACTGAAATCAACTACCACATCTAAATCAAATGTTGCCCGCAAAACCCCATGTAGAACAGCCGCAACTCCATCGATGATAAAATATTTTACATCCTGCTCGTAAAAGCGTCTTAGGAGCACAAAAAATGGAGGATAATCTATTTCTGACATAGTTCAATAAGCACTCCACCTGTGCTCTGAGGGTGAATAAAAGCTATCTGCGAATCCATTGCTCCCTTGCGTGGTTTTTCATCAATGAGCCGCACACCAGATCTTTTGAGGTTTTCGAGTGTGCAGATGATATCTTCGACCGTCAAGGCAATGTGATGGAGCCCCTCACCCTTTTTTTCAATGAATCTTGCAACAGAACTATCGGAACTCAAGGGTTCAAGCAACTCAATATGCGTATCGCCTAACTCCATTACCGCAACTTTCACTTGCTGCTCTGGGACATCCACAATCTTTATCAACTTTAAACCAAGAACATCCTGCCAAATCTTGAGACTTTTGGAGATGTCTTTCACCGCAATTGCAATGTGGGAAATATTCATTTATACCTTCCATAGATTAAAAGATATAAACGATGGTTGTTTTTTCCGCTTATCGTAACAAATAATATATGTCCGCCAATATCCTCCACCGGGTGCTATAACAGCTTTCTTTTTTTAGCCTCTTCTTCAAGCCAAGGGCGAAACTTCGGATGTGCAATATTGATCAAGGCTTCCGCGCGCTGGCGCAAATTTTTACCATGTAAATAGGCCACACCATATTCGGTCACAACATAGTGAACATCCGCACGGGTCGTAACAACTCCTGCTCCAACCTGTAGGGTGGGTACAATCTTGGATATCGTATCATTTTTCGCAGTTGAAGGTAAGGCAATGATCGGCTTTCCTCCTTTTGACTGTGCAGCACCACGAATGAAATCTACCTGTCCTCCAAACCCGGAATAGATTTTTGTTCCAATCGAATCTGAGCAGACCTGGCCAGTAATGTCAACTTCAATTGCCGAGTTTATTGCGACCATTTTATCGTTACGAGCAATAACAGTAGGGTGATTCGTATAATTTGTGGGATGTGTTTCAAAAATAGGATTGTTATCGATAAACTCATATAAACGTCGTGAGCCAAGATAGAAAGTTGCAACGACCTTGTAGGGATGTAATGTTTTTTTGGCTCCGGTGATCACACCAGCTTCTATTGCTTCCATAATACTATCAGAAACCATCTCAGTGTGCACACCGAGATCCTTTTTATCAAACATCGCCTTCAAAGCGGCATTAGGTATTCCGCCAATCCCCAATTGGAGAGTGGAACCATCCTCAACAAGATTCGCAATATGCTCTCCAATCTTTCTCTCAACCTCTGTGAAAGGAACTGGCTCAAGCTCGGGCAAGTCAACACTTACTTCAACAATTTTATGGACACGCGAGATATGAATAAAAGAATCACCCAAGGTGCGCGGCATTTTTTCATTAACCTGGGCGACAACGATTTTTGCTGTTTCCGCTGCGGCTTTAGAAGCCAAACATTCTACTCCAAAACTCATGAAACCATGTTCATCAGGTGGGGATAAATGCAAGAAGGCCACATCAAGTGGCAGAAGACCCGAATAAAATAGGTTGGGAATTTCGTATAAGAAAATAGGTATGTAATCCGCCCTACCCTCATTTACTGCTGCGCGATCGCCTGGGCCAACGAATAAAGAATTGTGCCGAAAATGTCCTTCCATACCAGGCTTTGAGAGAGGATCATCACCAAAGAGGAGCACATGAACAACTTCAACATTATGCAATTCATCCTTTCGCATAGCTAATGCCTGGGTCAAAGTCATGGGCGTTGCGGCGTTGCCGCTGATGTAAATTCGGTCATTACTCTTCACAACCGAAACTGCCTCTTCAATCGAGCATTTTTTCTTTTTATATTCGTCAAACCAATTCATGCCAAATACTCCTTTCTAATTTCACCGTTCTCTGCATAAATACCCCTGGCAAGTTCGGGTAACTCCCGTAATGCACGTTCAAAGCCATATTCAGCAATTATTTTAAGATACGGAAAAACGCTTGATGAAATTACATGACTGGCAGTGCGGGGCACTAAGGTGGTAGCATTAGGCATGCAAAAATGAACTACCCCATCAACGTTGTAAATGAATCTTCCTGTCGGAGTAATCTTTGCCGTCTCAATCGAGCCACCTTGGTCGATATCAAAATCAACTATAACAGCACCGCGTTTCATCGTCTTAATCATCTCGGTTGTCACCAGCACAGGTGTCCTTTTCCCGGGAACAAGCACTGCCCCAATTACTACATCGGCAAATTTAATAAGTTTCTCTATATTGTGCCTTGTTGAAAACATCGTTGTAATACGGCTGCCCTCAGTATGACAGGCGAGGTTGTCAAGCTTATCGCGGAGGATATCCACAATGTAGACATTAGCTCCCAGTGCTGCAAAACTCTTGGCCGCATTTGAACCGAGTGTACCACAACCTAAAATTACCACCTCCGCCGGTGGGATGCCGGGTAAACTACCCAATAAAATACCCCGCCCACCACTAGGTGATTCAAGAAGCCGGCCGGCGATCTGGACCGATAATTTTCCCGCCATCTCACTCATTGGGATTACCATAGGTAATCGTCCATCGTCTTTTTGAATTATCTCATAACCGACAAGGGTAATCTTTTTTTCCCTAATAACCTGAAGAAATTCTTTCGTTGCTGTAATAAGATGCATAAAACCCATTATGATTTGACCGTCTTTTATGAAAGAATATTCTTCCTGCTGGGGACGACGTACTTTCAGGATAATCTCTGCCCGGCGATAGGCTTCTTCCTTCGAATAAACTATCTCAGCACCCGCTTTAACATACTCTTCATCCGTAAATCCCGCGCCCTCACCAGCGCCCGCCTCTACATACACTTTTGCTCCGTAAAGGACCAATTCTTTGACCGCCATTGGCGAAAGCCCAACCCGATACTCAGGGATTTCTTTAAATGGCGGTAATTCCTTAGGTATGCCAAATATCATTTAGCCCCCTTTTTAATTTCAATTATAAACAAACTCTCTGTGTTCATTGAGAAATGGTATAAAAGAAACATATCCTGGCTTTCAATCACGACCTTTAATTTTTTTTAAATTGCCGATTGTCTCTTCAATCATAAAACCAGCAAGAATCAACAATATAATTGAAACAATCCCAAGCATTATCTTTTGGGTGGAAAAAAATTTCACAGTTTGAATAATTAGTGCCGTAATCGTAACCAGAAGCATAAATATTGCGGGAACAAATGTATATAGACTATTCTTTCTTTTAGTTAAAAGCCAGGTGGTCACAACCAACAATGTCAATGCTGCAACAAGTTGATTGGATGCACCGAAGACAGGCCAGATACTCTGCCAGGGTCCAATTGCAAGATAGGTCGCAAATCCAATTACAATTGCACTATTTATATACATATTCTTCATAAAACCGATACCAAATCTCTCTCCAAACAATTCGGTTCCAATATAACGGGTTATCCGCGTCGCAGTATCAAGGGTTGTTACAATAAAAGTTTTGAGCATTGTAATGCCAATGAACATTCCAAGGGCACCAAGTATGGGTTTTGTTATTTGACCGTAACCTTTGCCAAATGCGGCTATCCAATTGCCACCTTTTATCAATTCAGGATAAATAAAACCTTCTTTACCCCCATACCAGTATAAACCAGCACAAACCGCGATTATTGCGAGTGTGCTCAAAACACCTTCAGTTAACATTGCACCATAACCAATTCTTTTCGCATCCCTTTCATTATTTAATTGCTTAGACGTAGTCCCACTTGCAACAAGGGAATGAAATCCAGAAATTGCACCACAAGCAATTGTCACAAACATCATTGGAAATAAATAGCCCTCTTTTCCAGAAAAACTCACGAAAGAAGGTGTATTTACATTAGGGTGAGTGATTATAACACCAAGATATCCCACAATTAAACCGAAAAATAAAACAAAGAAAGAAAGATAATCCCTGGGCTGCAGAATAATATTTACCGGCAATATTGAGGCGGTATATGCATAGGCAAGCAAAAGAGTAAAAAGCCACCCATAATATGTCCATTTTATTGGTACATACCAACCGAGTAAAATTAAACCAAATAGCATTCCTACACCAATTATTGTAGATAAAATTGTATTAACCCGCCAATGATAAAGCATTAGACCGACGAGAATTGCGGTCGGGATTATACCAAAAGTCGGAATAACAATTTCTGGTGTCGTCTCAAGGGTCTTCGCTGCAGATGCAGCAAATACCGCAATAACAAGAATCAGAGAGAGCCAGACAAATAAAGAAAATATTATCTTTGCCCTGACGCCAAGGGTGATCTCTGTAGTATCACCGATCGACCGTCCATCATTGCGCAAGGAGAGCATCAAACTTGAAAAATCATGAACACCGCCAACAAATATTGAACCTATCACAATCCATAGAATTGCAGGTCCCCAACCCCAGACCGCACAGGCAATGACCGGTCCTAAAATCGGACCGGCACCGGCAATGGATGAAAAATGGTGTCCAAACAAGACAAGCCAGTTTTTTGCTGGCACATAATCCACACCGTCATACTTATAATGGGCAGGCGTTTTATTCTCTGGATTAATATTGAATAACCGCTCAAGTCTCCTACCATAGAATTTATAGGCAGTCAAAAAAAGTATAATTGCGCCAAAACCAAGAAGTAGAGAATTCATTCAGCCTCCTTACTGATAAATTTCAAATGAGCCAATTTGTTTACTCTTCCTAAATTTAAAGAAATTAATTTCACAATTTATTCCTTTTTGCTTCTATTCTCTTTTGTTGATAGTCAATTTTTATTAAATCAGTTAACTCTTCGAGCAATTTTAGGCTGAAGCCTTTAACTTTTAATCTTGCCAATCTATCAAAATCCCGTCTTCTTGATTTTAAACGTGCATCAGCCAGTAAGTCTCTTTTCTCACCATCTGTTAATCTACCCATATCTCTTTTTCAATTCATTGAAATCTTTGTCAAAACCAAACAGGTGGAAATATTCTTTTAAAAGTTCCCAATCAATATTCTTAGAGAACTTTTCAAGTATGCTCTCAATATCTGCAAGTTCCCTGTTTTTGCGCTCGGGTTTATTGGCAATTGCCTGCACTTTCAAGCCAATTATATCTTCAGGTTGTAGAACCTTAATTTCTATATCTTTTATTTTCCATTTCCTTGCCCTTGCCAGCATTGCTAAAGCATACTTTCTGAATCCATGGATAAAATCAATACCACCTAGTTCTTTTGTTTTACCTGCATATTGAGATACATTATCGGTTCTAAAAATTAGTTTATATCCAAGTTTATCCATTATTTTATCAAGTTTTTCTAAATCTTCTTTATTAATGAGAAAATCAAGGTCAACTGTGGTTCTGGGAATACCAAATACAAAAAGCGAGAAACCACCGATAAGCGCATATCGCACATTATGTTTCTCAAAATTTTTTGTGAGCGATGATAAAACCTTTATAAATTTCATATTATCTTCTGCTCTTTATACTCACCATAGACTTTTTTAAGTTCCGCAGTAATTTCACCAATTGTAGCATAAGCTTTTACACAATCGAGAATATAAGGCATTAAGTTTTCATTTTTTTCTACCGCGATTTTCAAATTGTTTAGTTTCTCCCTAACACTGGCATTATCGCGCTCGGACAATATTTTTCTCAGTCTTTTAATCTGCCTTTGCACAACTGCAGGTCTAACTTTCAGAATCTTTGTTTTTGTTTTTTCTTCACTTTTAAATTTATTAACACCAAGAATATTTATTTCACCTTTTTCAATTTTTTTCTGATACTCGTAGGCACTTTTGTGAATCTCTCTTTGAAAATATCCCTGTTCAATTGCCTTTATTGCACCGCCCAATTCTTCTATTCTTTCTATGTACTCTATTGCTTCTTTTTCTATTTTATTGGTCATTGCCTCAATTGCATATGAGCCACCCCAAGGATCAATAATTTCCGGAATTCCAGTCTCATAACCGATGATCTGCTGAGTTCTCAGTGCCAATTTTACCGATTCTTCAGTGGGAAGCCCCAATGCCTCATCAAAAGAATTTGTATGGAGTGACTGAGTTCCACCAAATACCGCCGCTAGTGCCTGATAGGCAACCCTTATCGCATTGTTTAAAGGTTCCTGTGCAGTAAGGGTTGAACCGCCGGTCTGGGTGTGAAATCTCAACATCCAGGATCTCGGATTTCTCGCACCAAACCTTTCTTTCATTATTCTTGCCCAAAGCCTGCGTGCAGCGCGGAATTTTGCCACCTCTTCAATGAAATTATTGTGACAATTAAAGAAAAACGAAAGTCGTGGGGCAAAAGAGTCGATATCCATTCCCCTTTTTAGAGCAGCATTCACATAGGCGATTCCATTAGAGAAAGTAAAGGCAATCTCCTGAACTGCAGTAGAACCCGCTTCCCGGATATGATAACCGGAGATGGAAATCGTATTCCATTTAGGTAAATTTTTGCTGCAATATTCAATCAAATCTATCGTCAATTTCATTGATGGTTCAGGAGGAAAGATATATGTCCCCCGAGCAATATATTCCTTTAGAATATCATTTTGAACTGTACCTTCAAGGACTGCGGGTGATACATTCTGTTTTTCTGCTACTGCAATGTACATACAAAGAATAATTGAGGCTGTCGCATTTATCGTCATTGAAGTGCTCACCTTATCAAGAGGGATACCCTTGAATAAAATTTCCATATCCGCAAGGGTATCAATTGCAACACCGGTCTTACCGACTTCACCTTCAGCCATCGGATCAGTAGAATCATAGCCCATTTGGGTAGGCAAATCGAATGCTACCGAAAGTCCGGTCTGCCCTTGTTTTAAAAGATAGTGGTATCGTTTATTTGATTCCTCTGCCGTCCCAAATCCCGCATACTGACGCATTGTCCAGAGTCTGCCTGAATACATTGTGGGGTAAATACCGCGGGTATATGGATATTCACCTGGATTATTTAAATCGTGTTCATAATTTAAATCTTTTATGTCCGCAGGGCTATATAGCATTTCAATTATATTGTTGTTCAAAGTTAAACGGCATCTTTGTCCATATTGATAATCGCCTTTTGTCTGTCGGTCTTAGGGAATAACTTAAACTGTAAAATGATAAGGGTTTCTGTACCGCATAAAGTAAGACGAAAAACTCGCTATTCAATAACCACCAGCGCATCTTTGCTATTTACCGTTTGACCTTTCTGAACCAATATTTTCTTCACTATCCCGTCCCTGGGTGCCTTAAACTCATTCTGCATCTTCATCGCCTCAATAATAAGCAAACCCTGACCTTTTTTAACACTATCACCTTCATTGACCTCAACCTCAATTACCAGACCCGGCATAGGTGCAGTGACAGTTACCTCTTTTTTATGTCCAATATCCGGAGCAGATTTTAATACCTTGGCAACCTGCTCATCAATTACTTCAAACGAATATGATTCACCATTTATAGTTAAGTGATTTTCTCCATCAAGGAATACTTGGTAAGGTCTGTTTTCAATTATCAGTGTCAATTTGTCCTTTTCTATACCTGCAACTTCTGCAAATATATTTTTACCATTAAGCAAAATATTAAAAGAGGCACCAATCCTGCTAATGCTCCCCGTATACTCTTTATCTTCTATTCTTATAAGATATGCCATCGGGACTTCACTTGGTTGCAAACAATTATATCTAAAAACCGAAAAAAGTCAAGAAAAATCGTAAAGATTTTTTAAAATCTTTTTACATAACATTTGTTGTAATTTCAAGTGATTAACATCTTTGTTAAAGTAAAACTTCATTACCAAACTGCTGATACACACTGAGTGGTGGACATGCTCAATAAATATCTTTTAGATTTCCAGTAAGGCTGAACCATCATAATAAATTGATTGTTTATAGAGTATTTCAAACTACTATTAAATGCGAAGCCATTACATAATAATATTGATTCCATATATCCATGCCAAAATCCGCCTTAAAATTTTTAACATCAATTAAACTTTTAGTAAAAATACCTGTACCAATATTCCCAAAAGGAAATCTTTAAGGTTTTAGCGCTCGGAAATAGATATTAGTAAAAGACTCAACTGCACTTCTTGAATTTTCAGTGGAATTTAAAAGATTATAATTTGTTGCAAATACAACTTGATAATCCTAATAGGAATAAATATTGATTGTATCAGCAGATGCTATTCCTGAAACTGATATAGTCGTTAAAAATAATAAGATACAAAGTGGGATTCTTGTCCTCATACAAAAGAAAAGACTTTACCCGGCCTATCGGTTTTCAATCTCAACAACCTTATCTCTTCCAAATTCGCCCTTGATGATTCTTATATTTGATTTTTTTGTATTGAAATAGTCAGCGAGAACTTCAATCAATTCCTCGTTTGCCTTGCCTTTTTCTGGCGGAGAGATCAACTTTACTTTATACAAATCCTTCCCCAACATAATCACTTCTTTCTTCTTCGCATTGGGAATGGTATGAATATTGATGAGCATATACCCTAAAACATATTCATTGCAATAACTCATCCATACCGAGTAGGAATTTATAAGCAGGAATGATAACTATCTTCTTTCCATCTATTCTTTTTTCCTCTCCCATGTTATAAGTAATCACGTAGCCCTTATTAACTCTGAATTTTTCCATAAATTTAAGTAATCCACTGATGTCAATCTTGCGATATTTGATTTCAATTGGAATCGGATTTTTATTGGACAAAATGACATCCACTTCATTTTTATAGGGGTCACGCCAGAAAAATTCGGCCTTCAATTTTTGAACCACAAACCACTCAAATACCTTTGACCTTGATAATTCGTCATCTCTAAATACAAGGTCAATAGAAACTACCGCTGGATAATACTTCTTAAGTTTCCTTTCTACTTTTCGCCGGCTTCGGGAAAAATTATATAACTTCTGCAAAAGAAAAGACTCTTCTAAATAGGATAGATAATTAGACAGAGTCTGCCTTGAAATTTTCAATTCACCAGCCAACTTATCAATTTCAATAAGTTGTCCTGGTTCCTCAATAAATATATTTAAAAGAGATTCAATCAAGGAAACATTTTTTACCTTGAATAAATAAGAGAAATCTCTATAAATAATTTTTTCAACGATGCTTTCTTTAACATACTTTTTAATAATTTCCTTTTCGCTGATATCAACCAATTCGGGAAAGCCAAGACTCAGAACAAAATTATTGAATAACTTTCTTAATTTATCTTCATACAGGCCAATGGGTTTATATTCAATACCCTTAAATGACAAAAATTCTCTAAAAGAGAGGGGTTCCACCTTAAATTCAAACAACCGTCCGGCAAGACTCTCCTTTGATTTTTTTCTTAAAAATAAAGATTCCGAGCCAGAAATTACTATCTTGATATTGCCGAAATTATCATAAATCCTTTTTAATTGTTCTTCCCAATTGGTGAGTTTTTGTATCTCATCAAACAAAAATAAATAATACCCTTTTTTAATATCCTTTTCTAGAATATCCTGGTATTCCTTTACAATTTCTCTGATATTTATCTCGCGAAAATCATCAAAAGAAAAATACAATATATTGTGTGGTTTGAATCCCTTTTTGATTGAATCTTCAACTATTTTATAGAGTAGAAAAGTCTTACCTACCCGCCTCAAACCAGTCAGGGCAATTATCTGCCGCATCGGCATAAATTTTTGGACCTGCTGATAAACCTCACGGTCTTTGATTCTTAAATTAAACCCGGACTCCCACCAGGGGTTTGTCTCTCTCAAAGCATCTCTAATATTTGCCATCTCTATTTAACCTATAATAGATTTTGTGTTAATTATACTTAACATAAATTTAAAGTCAAGAATTAAAACCTTCTGTTTTCCTTTTCTCAAATTGAGAATGGTATGGATATTGATGAGCATTGAAATTAGTCAATAACTTGGAAACTCAAATATAACATAGTCATCGTCAATTTATATTATCCAAATTTGGTCAATGGAGAATGCCAGAATTTAATGAATTCATTAAAATTCAAAGGTTTTTACTGTTTTTGGCTTTTTTGTTACAATATCACCAATGAAAATTTGTGTACCCATAATCTCTCCTTTGATTAGCAAAACTATACATTCTCATAAAATGATTTATTGGGAAGATACGAATCCAATACGAAAAAAAAATTATGAAATGCAAAAAATTTGGGTAAATAATGCAACATATTAACAGTTTATGTCAGTAAAAAGTACTACAGATTCAATCACTGAATAGTTCTTTCTCTACCAATTTCATATACTGATTGACATAGAACATATCGGGGTCATGTTTAATTGGACGGACACGAATTTCAAACATCGGTTTTTCTGGATCATTATTATCAAATAAAACTAAGCCGATTCCAAAAATTAAACATAGAGCATCTAACTTTGAAATATCATCGGGAGGCGAGTTTTTCGGAATCACTATGTATGATTTATGACTAAATAACTTGTAGGAGCAAGCCTGACCAAATGCGGTAATCAGATCTTTTGTATCCGCTTTTATTTCTGCCGAAATAATTTCTGTCGGACTTTTTACAATATCACTCCTGCGCGCCTCTTTTTTTCCTATCACATCTGGGGTTCCCCATTTGTCTTTAAATCTATTACCACCCAATGGTATTGCCTTCGTGCAGTCCTCTAATTCATTAACAAGCCAGTCGGCAAATGGTTTGTAGAAATCCTCCTCTCTAATTCTTTCAACATCTGGCGAAACTTTTTGTTCCTTTTCCTCCTCAATTTCGTCTTTTCTAAATTGTACATGACGATATACACCTCTTGCCGGTTGATAAACTTCTTTTGGTAAGTGGGTCTTGAAATCCCAAAGCGACCCATGAATAGTATTAACAGGAAAATCTGGAAATTCGGCATGTATCTTTCTTACAAGGTCTGAATAACGAACACCATCAGGACTTGCTTTGAGTATTTCCATTGCTTTACCTATTATTTTTTCTTTCCTTGTTTCCATATTATCGCCTCACTTCCTTTTCAACAAATCTTCCCATTAGGATATTATATTTCTTTGCATTCAAACACCTCATTTACTTTGCAATCAATATTTTCTATTTCGAATTTGAATCTTTTTCTATCATCTACAGATGATATATCTTGAATATCCCCGGTGAATAATTCCGCGAATTCTTTCGCCTTATTGCAATCTTTTGCTTTTATTCTAACAATATACGATTTTGTTAAAATAACTTCAAATGTCTTCATAACTCCTCTCTTAGCATCATAGCTAATTCCATTTTATCAATAGATTCTTTTTGATGAAATTTCAAAAACACTCCATTTGTCTTTAGTTAATCTGGTATGATTTTTAAATATACTCACTATCTCACTTATTGTCCTTCTTAACTGAAATGTTAATCTTATAAATTTAGATTTGGGGCAATTGAAATTCCTTAATGTTGCATCAATTACATTAAAAATCATTATATTTTATTATATTTATTCCAACTTTTTTGTCAATGGATAACGGCAGAGTAAACTCTGCCACCACATTTTATAAATAAAATTTCAAATCCGAATCAGCCAAGTAGCGCGGCGGGCAATCTAAATATTCACCCTCACCCTTTCCCTCTCCCTTCAAGGGCGAGGAAGTTAGTTGGAAAATTTCTCCCTTCAAGGGCGAGGAAGTTAGTGGAAAAATTTCTCCTTTCAAGGACGGGGGAAGTGAGAGGGAAATTCTCCCTTTAAGAAAGAAAAGATTTAAAAACATGCGCGATGAATCGCACTGCTACACATTAGATGCTGAAATAAATTCAGCATGACAGATTGTAAATTCGTCAAACTTTTACCGTGAACCGTAGAACGGATTAAACATAAAATTAAAGGGCGAGGGGGAAAAACTGAGAAATTTTCCCTGAATCGTACTGCTACATCTTTCGGAGCATGGATTGGCGAGCGGCAAGTTTCCAGGGACTGACTTTTTGCATGGTTGTCTTTTTAGCAACCGTTGTCTTTTGCTCCTGCAGGGTTTTGATAATCAGCGCGGTAATTGCTGCTATCTCATAATTTTCTTTTCTATACTCTATTTTACCTAAAATCCGGTCAATAAAAGTCGTATCATATTCACCAGCAATAAACTGCGGATTTTCCATCACCAACAAATGGAATGGAATAGAAGTCTTTATCCCCCTGATTGTATATTCTTTCAATGCCCTTTTCATCCTTTCTATTGCTTCTCTGCGTGTCGGTGCCCAGACCAGAAGTTTCGCAATCAATGGGTCGTAGTAAATTGGGACCTCAAATCCTTTGTATATACCACTATCAAGCCGAACACCAATGCCACCTGGTTCAATCAATTCCGTAATCTTTCCCGTTGATGGCGCAAAATTATTCTCCGGGTCTTCAGCGGTTATACGACACTCAATCGCTGCACCATTCAACTTTATATCTTCCTGTCTCAAAGATAATTTTTCCCCTGCTGCAATCTTGAATTGTTCTTTCACGATATCAATCCCAGTCACGAGTTCGGTAACCGGATGTTCAACCTGCAAACGGGTATTCATCTCAAGGAAATAAAAATTCCTGTCTTTGTCAACCATAAATTCCACAGTTCCCGCGTTATTGTATCCTGATGCCTTTACTGCCTTCTTTGCTGCTTCACCCATCTTTTCACGGAGCTCCGGAGTCATAATTGCCGAAGGCGATTCTTCAATTAGTTTCTGATGCCTTCTCTGGATTGAGCACTCCCTTTCGCATAAATGGACAACATTTCCATAATTATCCGCGAGAATCTGAAATTCTATATGCCTTGGCTGTTCCAAAAATTTTTCAATAAAAATCGTGGGATTGCCAAATGCTGATTGTGCCTCACCGGTTGCCTGTTTAATTGCAGTTGCAAGATCTTTTTTGTCCTTCACAACCCGCATCCCTTTTCCACCTCCGCCCCCAGCGGCTTTAATAAGAACCGGTAAACCTATTTTCTCTATCACCTGCAAAGCCTCAACCTCATCTTTCACTGCTCCTTCACTTCCTGGTATCACCGGCACACCTGCTTTTACCATTGTGACCTTTGAGGCAATCTTATCGCCGAGAAGTTCAATCGCCCTTGAATTCGGTCCAATAAAAATAATCCCGGCATCCTCACAGGCTTTGGCAAATTCCGTGTTTTCAGCAAGAAACCCGTAACCTGGATGGATTGCTTCAGCACCGCTCTTTTTTGCAACATCAATTATCTTTTCTATCCGCAGATAACTCTCGGTTGACGGCGAAGGTCCGATATAATAGACCTCGTCAGCATAACGGGTATGTAGAGCGGTGCGGTCAGCATCCGAATAGACCGTGACTGACTTTATACCCATCTCCCTGCAGGCCCTTAAAACCCGTACCGCAATCTCACCCCGATTGGCAACTAAAATTTTTTTAAACATAATTGTTTAAATTAGTATCGTATTGTAAAAGTTTAAACATCATAATTCAGCGAACGCAGTAATACTGAAAATGAAACGATACTGCAGGCGCAGAGATCCTATGTTTCTTGCAAATTTACAACGGTATATTTCCATGCTTCCTTGGTGGATTTGTATCACGCTTGTTTTCGATCATTTCAAACGCCTCAATCACCCGAGGTCTGGTTTCTGAAGGTCGAATGATCGCATCAATATAACCCTTTGATGCAGTAACAAATGGATTGGCAAATTTATCAGTATATTCATCAATCAGTTTTTTCTCCAATGCCTTAGGATCTTTTGCTTCTTTTAATTCTTTTTTATACAAAATCTTCACCGCTCCATCGGGTCCCATCACCGCAATCTCAGCACTGGGCCAGGCAAAGTTTATATCCGCACGGGTATGCTTTGAACTCATAACACAATATGCACCGCCATAAGCCTTTCTGGTAATCACCGTCACCCGAGGAACAGTTGCTTCACAAAATGCATAAAGTAATTTTGCGCCATGTTTGATCACACCACCCCATTCCTGAGCGGTACCAGGCAAAAATCCCGGAACATCAACAAAAGTGAGAATTGGAATATTGAAACAATCACAGAACCGTACAAACCTTGCTCCTTTCATCGCGGAATCACAATCCAATACTCCTGCGAGGACTGCCGGCTGATTTGCCACCACGCCAATCGATTTACCATTCAGACGAGCAAACCCGACAATTAAATTTTTTGCATAATGTTGATGGACTTCCAGAAATTCGCCATTATCAACAACCTTTTTTATTACTTCATACATGTCATAGGGTTTGATTGGACTATCGGGAATTATCTCATCAAGTTCTTTATCCATTCTATTAATATCATCGGTGCATTCAATTGCGGGTGGATCTTCTAAATTATTTTGGGGAATATAAGAGAGCAATTTCTTTATCAATTCGATGCATTCTATCTCGGTATCCACTGCAAAATGGGCAACGCCAGATTTCTCATTATGCACCATTGCACCACCGAGCTGTTCAAATGTGACATCCTCATGGGTTGCTGCCTTTACAACATCTGGACCAGTTAAAAACATATAAGAACCTTTTACCATTATCACAAAATCCGTCATTGCCGGGGAGTAAACTGCACCACCAGCACAGGGCCCCATTATTGCCGAAATCTGAGGCACAACGCCGGAGGCAAGGACATTTCGCAGGAAAACATCGGTATAACCAGCAAGACTATCTACCCCTTCCTGAATCCGTGCCCCACCCGAATCTTTAAGTCCAATAATCGGACAGCCCATCTTCATTGATAAATCCTGCAGTTTGCAAATTTTTTCTGCATAAGCTTTTGAAAGCGACCCGCCAAAGACTGTAAAATCTTCAGCAAAAACGCAGACATTCCTGCCATTTATCTTGCCGTAACCCGTGACTACGCCGTCACCAAGAATTTTCTGTTTATCCATATCAAAATCCGTGCAGCGATGTGTAACAAACATATCGGTCTCGCGGAAGGTTCCTTTATCAAGAAGTAAATTGATGCGCTCCCGCGCCGTTAATTTTCCTTTATCGTGCTGGGCTTTGATCCTTGCCTCCCCACCTCCAAGGAGTGCCTGTTTTTCAAGTTCTTCAAGGTGCTTAAGTTTATCCTTGATCCTCATCGCCTTCCTCCATTATTTATTGTGCAAAAACCCCCAATCACTCTTCTGGAACCACCGGTTTGAGAACGGGTTTTCCTCCTTCCTCTACCAAATACCCAAACCCAACATTGGGATCATGCTCAAAAATCATCAACCAGTTTTCATCAATTGCCCTACGGAGATATTTTTTCTTCAATTCCACAAGTTCCATTGGATAAAGATCAAAACTGGTATGATAGGGAATCCTCAAGTGGGCTGATGTCGGCATAAAATCGCCCCAATATATCGCCTTTTTACCCCCGGATTCAATAAGCACCGATTGATGCCCTTTGGTATGTCCAATGGTATTAAGCACCCTCACACCAGGGATGATTTCGGAATCGCCGTCAACTAACTTCAATAGTCCGGCTCCCTCAAGGGGAAGATAATTTTCTTTAATATAACTCGCCCGGGTTCGCTCATTGGGATGATTTGCATCATACCATTCCTGCTTCTGGATTACATACCGAGCATTTGGAAATGCTGGAATCACCGTATCAGAAGCAGACAAGATTGTATTCCAACCGCAATGATCAAAATGAAGATGGGTGTTAACCACAAAATCCACATCTTCGAATTTTACTCCGTGTTTTGCCAACTCATGTGCTAAATCGGTCACCTGCTTTACACAATAAATTTCCCGGAATTTATTATCAAGTTTATTGCCAATACCGGTATCCACCAAAATATTTGCCTGGGGCGTCTTTATTAAAAGACAGTTGAGGGGTATTTCAATACGATTCAAATCATCGGGTTGCCAGATTTTTTGCCACAGGACCTTGGGAACCACACCAAACATCGTTCCACCATCAAGAAGAAACGAACCATCGGATATCAGAATGAGTTCAAAGGACCCGAATTTCAATTTTGCTCCTTCTTTTCTGTTTTGTTTAATTTCTTTTCGATTGGTTTCAGAAATTGTTCAAGGGTGATATAAGGATTAACCCTCATTAGTTTTTCCAGTATCGCTTTACGTTCTTCTTCGGTTTGCGCATTCAAATATTTAATGCGCAAACGATTTGTCTTTTCGCGTCTCTTTTCTCTTTGATGTAATTCCGTTTGACGCACCTGCCCTTTTTTCATCGTCACCTCCTGTGATTTTATAAATTATTAAGAGAGAAAGAACATTCAGTAGAGGTTAAAGTTATTAGTTAAGAGCGGACCTTTTTTGCTTTCCGCCCCTTTGAAGATTTTTCAACCGTTTTACCAATGTTATTATTTATCCACTCCACAATTTCGGAGGTGGGCGTACCCGGACCAAATATCTTCTTAACCCCCATTTTTTCCAGTTTTTTAACATCATCTTGCGGAATTATACCGCCTCCGATTACCGGAATATTTGCTTTTCTTTCCTTTAGCAACTTCAGCACTTTGGGGAATATTGTCATATGAGCACCAGAAAGTATTGACAAGCCAATCAAATCCACATCTTCTTGGATTGCGGCTTCCACGATTGCCTCACAGGTCTGATGCAGACCGGTATAAATCACTTCCATGCCGGCATCTCTTAAGGCCGCTGCCACTACTTTCGCACCCCGGTCATGCCCATCAAGCCCGGGTTTCCCGATCAGAACGCGAATTTTTTTGGTCATAAGACCTCCTATGATTCCACAGTCATTTTTTATGATATCCAAGCCATATCTGGAGTAGACCAGTTAAAAGATAATCGGTTCACGATAAACCCCAAATACTTCTTTTAAGGTATTACACATCTCGCCCAAGGTGGCATAGGCGCGGACGCATTCCAGTATTCGGGGCATTAAATTTTCGCCGTTTTCCGCGGCTTTGCGCAAATCATGGAGTTTCTCCTTTACCTTAGCCGTATTACGTTCCTTTTTCACCTGTTTTAAATTTTTAATCTGCTCCTCCTCCACTTCGGGGGGTATTTTTAAGATTTCAATATCCGGTTTTTCTTCCTCTTGAAATATATTTATCCCCACATGGTATTTCTCTCTTTTTTCAATTGCCTTTTGGTATTCGTAGGCACTTTTGGCAATTTCTTTCTGGAAGAATCCTTTTTCAATTGCGGGTAAAACACCACCGAGAGCATTGATTTTATCAAAATATTCATAAGCCCGTCTTTCCATTTCGTTTGTTAAATACTCAACATAGTAAGACCCACCCAATGGATCAATGACATTAGCAACCCCTGTTTCATAGGCAATCAATTGTTGAGTACGCAAGGCAATCTTAACTGCTTTCTCTGTCGGCAGAGCATAGGTTTCATCCATCGAATTGGTATGCAATGATTGGGTGCCTCCCAGCACTGCGGCTAAGGCTTCAAAGGCCGTGCGCACGATGTTGTTCTCTGGTTGTTGGGCGGTTAAAGTACAACCCGCAGTCTGAGTGTGGAAACGCATCAACCAGGAACGGGGGTCCTGAGCTTTATATTTTTCCCGCATAACCTTTGCCCAGATACGTCTTGCTGCCCGGAATTTGGCAATTTCTTCAAAGAAATCAAGATGGGAATTAAAGAAAAAAGATAACCGGGGTGCAAACTTATCAACGGGCAATCCCGCTTTTATTCCGTATTCCACATAGGTAAAACCATTAGCAAGCGTAAAGGCAAGTTCTTGGACTGCGGTAGCGCCTGCCTCACGGATGTGATACCCAGAGATGGAAATCGTATTCCACTTGGGTACATGGTCGGAACAAAAAGCGAGAATATCAGTGATAATCCGCATGGAAGGTTCGGGAGGGTAAATCCAAGTCTTCTGTGCCTGATATTCCTTTAGCATATCGTTCTGGATAGTGCCGGTGAGGAGATGGGCGGGTACCCCTTGTTTCTCACCGACCACTATATACATCGCAAGAAGCATCGCTGCGGGAGGATTAATCGTCATGGAAGTGGAGATTTTATCAAGCGGGATACCATCAAAAATTATCTCCATATCCCTCAAGGTATCCACTGCGACACCACATCTTCCCACCTCGCCATGAGAAAACGGATCATCAGAATCACGGCCATAAAGTGTTGGAAAATCAAAGGCAACTGAAAGTCCGGTCTGACCGTGTTTCAAAAGATATTTGTATCGTTTATTCGTATCCTTTGGTGTTCCCATTCCGGAAAATTGGCGCATTGTCCATAACCTCCCCCGATACATTGTGGTCTGGACACCTCGAGTAAAAGGAAATTCACCTGGGTAGCCAAGATCCCGTTCATAATCAAAATCCGGGAGGTCCTCAGGTGTATAAAGCGGTTTTAACGGAATACCCGAAATGGTGGTAAATTTTGCATCCCGCTCCGGGCAACTCTTATATTTTTCTTCCCATTGTTTCTTTCTTGATTCCGCCATCGGCACCTCCTTTTATCCCTTTAACATCTGGCTCAGAATTTTTTGAGCCACTTTAAAGGGACTCTCTTTCCGCTCCATAATTTTTTCAACGTAGCGGTTTAGTTGTGTATCATCAATGACCGATTCATGGAGATGTCTTTTTATCTCCAACTCAATATACTCATGAATTTGGTTAAGAATCCTCTGTTTTTTGATTTTTTGCCATTCCCCACTACTTTTAAGATAATCCTCATGGGATTTTATCTTTCCTACCAGTTCTTCAATGCCCGACTCTTCAGTGGCAACGGTTTTTAAAATCGGAACACCCCAAGTTGATTTTGGTCTTAAATCAAAGGCAAATTTCAACTCAGTCAAAAGAGCATCACTCCCTTCCCTATCACCTTTATTTACGACAACAATATCTGCGATCTCTAAAAGACCAGCCTTCATCGCCTGGATGGAATCGCCTGACTCTGGAACAAGGACTACGATTTTTGTATCACATACCTGGGCAATATCGAGTTCCACCTGACCTACACCAACTGTCTCAATTAAAATGTAATCCATACCTGCGGCATCAAGAACTAACGCCACATCTTTGGTTTTCCTGGAGAGACCACCAAGGCTACCCCGGGTCGCCATACTCCGAATGAAAACATTTTTATGAAGTGCCAAATCGCTCATTCTTATCCGGTCGCCCAGAAGTGCACCACCGGAAAAAGGCGAAGTGGGATCAACCGCAATAATTCCTATTTTAAAATTTTTAGCGAGAAACTTCTTGGCGATTGCATTAACCAGAGTAGATTTACCCGCACCCGGTGGCCCAGTAATTCCAATATGAAATGCCCGGCCGGTAAAAGGATAAATCTTATCCAGAATCTCATAACCGGTGTCATTTTCAACCCGGGTGATAATCCGGGCTATACTCAGTTTATCCCCTTTTAAAAGACTTTTGATTAAATCCATGCAGGTTGTTAAAGTTCCTCAAACTCGCCGGTCTTTTTATTCTTCCGGACATTATCGTGGGTGAAATACCGTCCATTCATCGCGATGTAAACTCCAGGCGGCAGAACCTGAACAAATGCCAATGCGCAACCAAGATTAAACATCCCATCAGAACTGCCAAAGGTATATGGAACCATGGCGCCAGTTAAAACAATCGTTTTGTTTTTCACCCGCTCCGCTAAGTATTTAGCGGTTTCAACCATTGTATCAGTGCCATGGGTAATGACAATGCGCGCTTCAGGAGTTTTGATGCAATTTCGGGCAATCAATTCCCGGTCTTCATCGGTCATATTCCGGCTATCGATCATCATCAGGGTTCTGATTTCTACCGGAACCCGACACCTTCCTAATCGCAACATCTGAGGAATGTGGGTATCCTTAAAATACAATTCACCGGTTAATTCATTATACTCTTTATCAAATGTGCCACCGGTTACGAAAATTCTTATCGACATAAAGTCATTCCTCCTTTTTCATTTTTGCTTTAAACGTGCCTCAATTTTTGCCCAGGTATCCTTGATTGTCACTGCGCGATTAAAAATTAGTTTATCCGGCTTTGAATCTTTGTCAACACAAAAATAACCAAGTCGCTCAAATTGGAAGAGATCCCCGGGTTTGACATCGCGGAGGGCCGGCTCCAGTTTACAACCGGTGAGAATCTTGAGCGAATCTGGATTTAAATTTTTCAGGAAATCACCGCCTTCATCCGGGTCTGCAGTTTTAAATAGCCGGTCGTATAGTCGCACTTCGGCTTCAATACAATGGTCAGCCGAAACCCAGTGTAATGTGGACTTTACTTTACGCCCGTCTGGAGAATCACCCCCCCGGGTCGCCGGGTCATAGGTGCAGTGGATTTCCAGGATATTACCCTCTTTATCTTTTACCACATCAACACATTTAATGAAATAGGCATATCGCAGTCGGACTTCTCTACCCGGTGCCAATCGATAAAATTCTTTGGGTGGGTCTTCACGAAAATCATCTTGTTCAATATAGATTACTTTTGAGAACGGCACCTTCCGGGTTCCCATGCTTAAATCTTCTGGATTGTTTATCGCCTCAAGTTCTTCAACACGCCCATCCGGATAATTATCAATGATTACCTTTAAAGGTTTCAAAACCGCCATCCTTCTGGGCGCCCGTTTATTTAAATCATCGCGCAGACAGTGTTCAAGCAAGGCAATGTCCACAACCGTGTTATTCTTTGATACACCGATTATGTCGCAGAAATTTCTTATCGCCTGCGGAGTATAACCTCTCCTCCTCAGGCCCGAAATTGTTGGCATCCGCGGGTCATCCCAGCCACTCACATAGCCGCCCTCAACAAGTTGTAATAATTTCCGTTTGCTCAGCACAGTATATGTCAGATTGAGACGAGCGAATTCAATCTGTTGAGGATGATGAATACCCAGTTCATCCAGAAACCAATCATATAATGGACGATGGTCTTCAAACTCCAGCGTGCAGATGGAATGGGTAATCCCTTCAATAGAATCCGATTGACCATGTGCCCAATCATAGGTGGGATAAATACACCATTTGTCGCCAGTACGATGGTGTGGAACATGTAAGATACGATACATAATCGGATCGCGCATATTCAAATTACCATGTTTCATATCAATCTTTGCCCGCAAAGTTCTGGAGCCATCCGGAAATTCACCTGCTCTCATCCTTCTAAATAGTTCAAGGTTTTCTTCAACCGAACGATTGCGATGTGGACATTCCACACCAGGTTCAGTTAATGTTCCGCGCATTCGCCGCACTTCCTCAGGAGTACAATCACAAACATAGGCTTTCCCTTTTTTGATCAGGATGATAGCAAACTCGTAAAGTTTTTCAAAGTAATCAGAGGCATAGTATTCCCGGTCTCCCCAGTCAAAACCGAGCCAGCGGATATCCTCTTTAATTGCTTCCACATATTCAGTTTCTTCCTTGGTGGGATTGGTGTCATCAAATCGCAGATTACAGAGCCCGCCGTATTCTTCAGCAATGCCAAAATCAATGCAGATCGCCTTTGCGTGTCCAATATGTAGATAACCGTTGGGTTCAGGTGGAAACCGCGTATGAACCTTTCCCCCGAACCTGCCGGTGCGATTATGTTCATCAATGATTTCCCGAATAAAATCTTTGGGTTTTGAATTGTTCATATTATTCCTTTCTTAATTATGCTTTGAACAAGTTTCTCAAAAAATTTATGTATCATTTCTGGTTTGACTTACTTCCATAACCAGTCTATAGGCTGAGTTTAAACTTCAGGGACTGCTGAAAGTTTGTTTAAAAATATCCGATAAAAAATGTTACCAAACCTTGAACAAGTTTATGGACTATAAAAGCCCTTTGAATTTTTGCTGGGAAGGTGGCAACCAATTTCTTAGCATCTCTCCAATAGATAATTTACTATGGAACCTCAGATGCTACAGAATTAAAGAGATTCGTAAAGAATCTCGGCAATATCCATAACCTTAATATTTGTATCCATTGATTTTAATGTTTCTTCGAACATCTGCAGACAATAGGGACAACTAACGGCAATTATTCCCGCACCGGTGGCAAGAAGTTGTCTCAACCGTAAATTGACTAAACGCTCATCATTCACATATTCACGCCATAAACCCATTGAACCTGCGCCACAACAGACGCTATTCTTGCGATTGAAAAATGGAACCTCAACAAGTTTCAATCCTGGAATTGACTTTAATATCTCCCTTGGCTCTTCATAAATTCCACTCTGACGACCCAGGGTACACGGGTCATGATAGACTACGATCTTGTTGAATGGTCTCGAAGGCTTTATCTTCCCGCGTTTTATCTGTTCAAAAAGTACCTGTGTGTAGTGAAACGGCTGGAAATTGTGATGACTCCGATATTCATTATTAAAAATGGCATAGCAGTGGGGTGAAATTGCGATTGCATTCTTCACATTTAACTCTCGGAATGACTTGAGATTATTGTTAAATAACAACTGGAACACCTTCTCTCCGCCCGCTCGTCTAATTGCCTCACCACAACAACTTTCTTTTTCGCTTGCAATGCCAAAACTCACACCTGCTTTCTGAAATATCTGTGCTATTGACTTTGCCACATTCTTTGCGCGTGCGTCGTAGGCAGTAATACAGCAGACAAAGAAAAGATTTTCAAGTGCGGGATTGTACTCTTTTATATCTAAACCCTGTGCCCATTCTTTTCTCTTTTCCTGAGGTTCACCAAGTGGATTGTTATTACTGGTTAATCTGGAAATTAAGCTTTTTAGCTCTGCCGGATACGAACCAAAATCAATCATTATTCTACGTGCAGAACGAAGGATATTGGAAATATTAACCTTCCTTGGACATTCATAAAGGCAACTATCACAACCAACACAGCGAAATACCTCATTTGTTTCCCGACAGACTGCATCTTTGTCTTCACTACAGAGTATCGCACCCAATCTCACAAGATCCGGAAACTGATATGTGGTATAATTTATACCATCAAGCATATTCCAGGGGCAGGCAGCCATACACCGGCCGCATTCATAACATTTTATTGCATCTTCCGCACCTTGCTCGAGGAGCAGTCGGCGGATTTCAGGATTGAGTTTTAATGAATTATTCATGTCTTTGTTATTTCATTCAAAGTTATACGGTTTAAAGGACCGTATCGTCCATCGTCTATCGTATTTCGTAAATTAATAAATATCATCACGATAGACATTAATTAGGTTATATATAAATTCCACAATTCTCACATACCTTTTGCTTGTTTCATTTCCAGAATTTTATTCTTAAGAACCGGAACAACTTTAAAAAGGTCTTCAACAATGCCGTAATCTGCCTCATTAAATATCGGAGCATTAGGGTCTTTGTTAACCGCGATGATAGTATCTGAATTCTTCATCCCCATTATATGCTGGAATGCACCTGAAATACCCAGGGCGATATATAATTTAGGTTTAACAGTCTTACCTGATGAACCGACCTGATGCTCTTTAGGAAGCCAGCCAGCATCCACAACCGGTCGGGTACAGCCCAGCACTCCACCGATCACCCGGGCAAAGTCTTCAATTAAAGGAAGATTTGCTTTATCTTTTATTCCTCTGCCCACCGCGACAATAATATCGGCCTTGGTGATATCCACCGCACCGACCGCAGCCTCAATGTATTCAATGAATTTACGATATTCGGGTTGGGCATCTATCGGTGGTTCCCAATTTATAATTTCGGCATCAAGATTTGCTGTTTCCACAGGTGTGTTTCCACTCCGGCAGGTAAGGATGTAAGATGGACTTTCTCTCAAAAGCACCCGGGCATTTAATTTTCCATCATACATCGAACGAATAACCCTCACTTTGCCATCAAAAATCTGTACATCAAGGCAATCCGTAGCAAACGGCAGATCCAACTGGGTGGCGAGTGCTGGTCCCAGATCCATACCAAGCGCGGTATGGCCTATGAGCATCAAAAACGGGGTTTCCTTTTTCAAAACTTCCGCTAAGGCAATCTGATATACTTCGGCATTGAAATCTCTAAATACCCCACTCTCCATAACGATTATACGATCAGCCTGGTCTTTCAATTGGCCAATAAATTTTGAAGAATCGTCAGCCAGGAGCACAGCCGTGCATTTGGTATTTAAACTTTGCGCCAGTTTGCGCCCCAGGGTCAAAAGTTCAAAAGTGATGTCGCGAATCTGCCCCTGGCGATGTTCAACGAGAATTGCTATCCCAGCCATTTAACCCCCTTTCAGTTTTTTAGTTTACAACAACCCTTTTTCTTTTATAATCGTGGCAACCTTGGTCGCAATCTCATCCGGTGCACCCGTAATAATTTCAGCCTTCTTACCGACCGGAGGTAAAGAAAGTTCCTCGAGAATTGAGCATGCTTCTAAATCAGCACTGAGCTCACTTTTCCCGATGGTCCTTATCTCCTTGCTGGCCGCACGCCGGATAGCAATCAAAGAAGCGAAACGAGGTGCATTTATTCCGGTTTGAATTGTAACCAAAGCCGGAAGTGTCATCTCCAGATGTTCCAGCAAACCGCCTTCGAGCTCCCGGTAAACCTGTAATTTGCTGTTAATTACTTCAAGTTTTGTAACCAAAGTGGCATGGGGAATACCGAGCAGTTCAGCAACAGTCTGTCCGACGAGTGAATAAGCATCATCGGTCGCCATACAGCCCGTGAGTATCAAATCATATTTCAGACCCCTGATGACCGAACTCAAAATTTGAGCAGTTTTGTATCCATCCAGCTCGCCCATCTCTTCCTGTTTTATCCTTATTGCAGAATCACCGCCCTTTGCCAGGGCAATTCTCAAAGTATCCTCACTATCCGGGTAACCAAGACTTACGACCGTCACCGAACCGCCATATTTCTCTTTCAACAGTATCGCCTCTTCCAGGGCGTAACTATCGGATTCATTCATATCAAAGGTGAGTCGGTCTTTTATAATATCGCGTCCCGTGGCATCAATCTTGACCTCTGCTTCAGCAGTCTGGGGCACCCTTTTTATACAAACGATAATATCCAATTTACCTCCTTTTTAGAAAGCTTACTATTCCTAAAGTTATTTTTCACTTTAGCAATTCCCGGGCAATCACAATCTTCTGAATTTCGCTCGTTCCCTCATAGAGTTCAAGTATTTTGGCGTCTCGGTATAACCGCTCAACAACATAATCTTTGGTATAACCATAGCCGCCAAAAATCTGAACTGCTTTTCTCGTAACATCCACGGCGATTGTAGCGGCAAAATACTTTGCCATGGCTGATTCTTTGGAAAAACGCGGCATGCCTTTATCCTTGCAAAATCCTGCATAGTAAACGAGCAACCGGGCAGCGTGAATCTGAGTCGCCATCTCGGCCAGCATGGATTGTATCATTTCAAACTCACAGATTGGCTGACCAAATGCCTTCCGCTCTTTTGAATATTTTATTGCTGCTTCGAGTGCCGCCTGAGCGATACCCACTGCCTGAGCACCGATATCCACCCGGGAGACATCCAATGTATTCATACAGATTTTAAATCCTTCTCCTTCTTTGCCGAGTAGGTTTTCTTTAGGAATTTTACAATCTTCAAATATCAATTCACAATTCCCACTCGCTCTTATACCCATCAAGTCTTCGTGTTTCCCGAGACTGAAACCCGGGGTTCCGCGTTCCACAATAAATGCCGACATTCCTTTGTGCTTCAATTCGCGATTGGTGTAGGCAAATACCACATATATTCCCGCCTCGGTGCCATTGGTAATAAAGCGCTTAGTGCCATTGAGGATATAATAATCTCCTTCAAGTCTTGCAGTGGTCTCCATTCCTGCCACATCGCTTCCAGCATTCGGTTCCGTTATACCAATCGCTCCAATCTTTTCGCCACTGCACAAAAGGGGTAAATACTTCTGCTTCTGTTCCTCGGTTCCGAAGGTGAGAATGGGATAGGTGACAAGGGAATTATTCACCGCCACGATAACCCCGGTAGTAGCGCAGACACGTGATATTTCCTCAATAGCGATTGCCAGCGAAACAAAATCCAATCCCGAGCCTCCATATTTTTCCGGAACGATAATACCAAGCAGTCCCTGTTTGGCACATTTTTTAATATTTTCCCAAGGAAATTGACCGGTTTTGTCTATCTCCGGTGCGACCGGTGCCAGTTCGGCTTCCGCAAACTTACGCACCTGGTCTTGAAGCATCTTTTGTTCAGCAGTTAAATCAAAATTCATTTTACCTCCTGCTTTAAAATACCCCCAATCCATCCCGACTAAAAATCGGGATCTCTGCTATAGCTACATGACCTCCATAATACCAAAAGTCGCACATCCTACCTAATTATGGAATGCTTCGCAATATCTATTTTCCCAAAATCTGCCGGGCAATAACAATCTTTTGAATTTCACTCGTTCCCTCACCAATCTCCATTAATTTTTCATCGCGTAAAAACCGCTCCACGGGATATTCGTCGGTGATACCAAGTAGGCCATGGATATCAATTGCCATACTTGTCACCTTCATTCCGATCGTAGAGGCATAATATTTCGCCATCGCTGATTCTTTGACATAGGGTAAACCGGCATCTTTTAATTGTGCAGCATGATAAACTAATAGTCTTGCGGCTTCGATCTCGGTCGCCATTTCCGCAACCCTCTCTTGTAAGTACTGGTTTTTACTCAATCCATTTTCTTGAATGAATTTAATAGAGGCATCAAGCGCCCCCTGAGCAATACCCAATGCCAGGGCACCAATTGAAATTCGTCCTCCATCGAGTGTCTCCATAAAGATTTTAAATCCATCACCTTCTTTGCCCAGAATATTCTCTTTGGGAATTGCGCAATCTTCAAATATCAATTCCGAGGTTATTGAACCACGCAAACCGAGTTTATCCTCCTCTCTACCCAGTGTAAATCCTGGTGTACCCTTTTCTACGACAAACGCTGAGATTCCTTTATAACCTAATGCCGGATCTTTAGTAGCAGTAAAAATAATCACATCCGCCACATGCCCTGAGGTAATAAACCGCTTTGTTCCATTGATGATGTATTTCTCACCCTCAAGCCGGAATCGTGTCTGGGTACCTGCAGCATCGCTCCCGGCGTTGGGTTCGGTCAGACCAAAGGAACCAATCTTCTCTCCTCTGGCTAAAGGGATGAGCCATTTTTTCTTCTGTTCTTCAGTGCCTGCATAATAAATTGGAAATACGCCAAGAGAGGAATGGGCAGCTAAAAATATTCCTGTTGAACCACATACCCGGCCGATCTCCTCAACCGCAATTGCATAGGAAAGAACATCAAGTCCTGCCCCACCATATTCCCTTGGGATATAGATACCCAGAAAACCAAGTTCGCCCATTCTCTTCACCAGATCCCAGGGAAATTCACCCTTTTTGTCTATCTCTTTTGCCCTGGGTGCTACTTCATTATTAGCAAATGCCTGCACCTTTTCCCTAAATTCTTTATGTTTTTCGCTCAATATCATAGGCCACCACCTTTTATCTCCATTCTTTTATGCTATCCGAGTAGGTTTCTGACTATTTTCTCTTTTAAAACAAAACCCGACCGACCTATAACCTGAATGCTTTTTGCATCCCTTAGGTATCTCTCAACTGGATAATCTTTGGTATAGCCATAGCCGCCGAAGACCTGAACCGATTTTATGCCACAATAGACTGCGGTTTCGGCAGCAGTAGCGAGCGCAATATCAGCAGCAAGTATATAATCCTCTCCAGAATCAACCCGGTTTGCTGCGTCATAAACAAGATTCCGTGCTGATTCGATTTTTATTTTCATCTCTGCCAGCATCTCCCTGACCATCGGGAATTCGCATATCGGTCTATTGAATTGCCGACGCTCTTTTGAGTATTTTATTGATGCATCCAACCCAGCCTGGGCGATACCTAATGCTATAGCCGAAAGACAAAGATTAAAATAGCTATTTATTCCTTCCATTGCTTTGATAAAATTTACCCCATCTATCAACCGGGACTCTTCGGAGATTTGTAACTTTTCAAAAACTATATCCGCAATACCTGCCCCTTTCATTCCTAATGAATATGGTATTTCTATCTGCTTTGAAGCTGATTTCTCTATAACAAACAATCCGGAACCTTTTTCGGTATTGAGTTCGAAGAGAAAAAAATTCGCCAATTCGCCGTTAAAAACAAACCTCCTTTTACCATTTATTATCAAAGGATTTTCTTGAACTATCTCTAAATCCTTTGATTCACCATCATATGAAAACCCCACGATTTCTCCATTAATAAGCCTGGTAAGATACGGTTTTGCTTTCTCAAGCCCCAATTTTAACAATGTAAATGAACCAAGTCCATTATTGACCGCAATCACCAAGCCAAGCGAAGCACAATATTTCGATAATTCTTCAATGATAATGCATAGACTTGTCGTATCCATTCCCGCACCACCCAATTCAAGAGGGATTATTGGTGCTAACAATCCTAATTCCATCAGTTTTTTAAAGATTCCTTCAGGGATTCTACCGTCCTTTTCGATCTTCTGGGATATAGGTTCAATCTCCTGAACTGCAAACTTTCTTATTTCATTCTCGATTAATTTTTGTTCGTTGTTAAATTTTATTAAACCCATTAAAACTCCTTATCTAGGAACATTGATTTTTGGAACTTTAGGATTTTTAATAAAGTGCCCTCGCTATTCCGGGCATTGGTTATTTTGGGGTATCAAGACAAAAATAGCATAGGCTACCGCCCTTGTCAGTTACAGATCCAATCCATAACTGACCAAAAAAGACTTACTATGAGAACAGCGATTTATAGTGATAATTATAATAAAAATCTAACTGATGTCAATAAATAATGCAGCTGAGTCCTCTCCATATTTTTTATATCTTTATAAAGGGACGATAAAACTCATGGGCAAGATTTGTAAGGGTAATCAATAATTTAGCGCTGTCTCCTTTTGTAGGGCAAGGCTTTAGCCTTGCTTAAATAAAAAATGCCAACCCGAGGTGGTAACCGGTAAAATGGTAGTCGCAGGCTTTAGCCTGCGGATAAATGTTTTTAAATCTTAGGGTCTCTTCTGGAAAATCTCTAAAACCAAACGCTCAACATGCTCCGGGGTCTTATTCGGTGAATAATGGGGACGAGAAGAACGATTCTTTAAACCCCCCCACCCTCCAGAAAGAACCGCTTAAGCCATTTGGAGACCGTAGGCCGTGAAACACCAATCCACCGAGCCGTCTTAGTGATATTCCGGTGAGCTTGATAAAAATAACAATCCACAATCTTCTGGTGGGCTAACATTGGGTCTAACTTTAAAACCTGGCTATATTCTAAACTACCTCCAGGATGATTTTTAAAAATGGCTCTATCGCTTTATTAAATGCATTATAAACGCCTTTCAAAGGACAGGCAAATATTTCATACCTCTGGCGGAT
>JBDRWD010000008.1:64114-65608 GCA_039802205.1 candidate division WOR-3 bacterium | reverse complement strand
TGATGCCTGGTGATAATGCGAATTTAGAGGTGGAGTTGATTGCGCCGGTGGCGATTGAGCAGGGTTTGCGGTTTGCGATTCGTGAGGGTGGTCGGACGGTGGGTGCCGGGGTTGTCACCCAGATCCTTGAGTAAAAGGGTTGATAATGAATAGATTACGTATCAGACTGAAATCTTACGACCACCGGATACTGGATCAATCCGTAAAATCAATTGTGGAAACGGTTAAGAGATTTGGTATAAAAATTTCTGGACCAGTCCCCTTACCGACCGAGCGTTCGCTATATACGGTGCTCCGCTCTCCCCATGTGGACAAAAAATCCCGGGAGCAGTTTGAATTGCGGGTTCATAAACGATTACTGGAATTGATTGATGTCACTCCGGATATCATTGATGCCCTTAACAAACTGGAAATTCCTGCAGGTGTCTATGTTGAGGTGAAAGCGATATGATTGGATTGATTGGTAAAAAAATTGGTATGTCGCAACTTTTTACTGAAGACGGTCGGCTGATTGCTGTGACCAAGGTTGAAGCAGGTCCCTGTCCGGTAGTCCAGGTAAAGAATGAAGCGAAAGATGGATATCGGGCGATTCAGATTGCTTTTGGGACCAAGAAGCATATTACAAAGCCTCTTGCCGGACATTTAAAAAAGGCAAATATTGCTTCAGCGAAGTGGCTTGCGGAGATAAGGACCGAGAATATTGAAAAATACAAACCTGGTGATGTACTGGATGCAAAGATTTTCGCTGTGGGCGACAAGGTAAAAGTGACCGGTTATACTAAAGGCCGCGGTTTTACAGGAGGTATGAAGAGGTGGGGTTGGAGCGGAGGTCCAGCGTCCCATGGTTCAATGTCCCACCGCCGGATTGGTTCAGCCGGACACGGCCATTCGGATCCGGGGCGGATATTAAAAGGCAAAACGATGCCGGGACATTATGGCAATGAGCGGGTTACGATAAAAAACCTTAAGGTGGTGAAGATCGAAGACAATATTATTTATCTCAAGGGTGCAGTTCCAGGTCCGAGGAATGGGTTTTTACTTTTAACTAAGGAAGAGTGAATATGGAGACTAAGATGTTTAATCAAAAGGGCGAAGAGATTGGGACAATCGAGCTGCCGGATAAGATATTTAAAGCACCGGTAAACAAGGCACTTCTATGGGAAGCAGTTACAATTATCTTAAATAATCAAAGGCAGGGAACTGCCAAAACCAAGACCCGGGCTGAGGTCCGGGGTGGCGGGAGAAAACCCTGGCCACAAAAGGGAACAGGTCTGGCACGACACGGTAGCATCCGTTCGCCAATATGGCGCAAAGGTGGAGTTGTGTTTGGACCGAAACCCCGGGATTATTATAAAGTGATGCCCCAGCAGAAGAAAAACAAAGCATTACTTGCGGCATTGAGTGCTGCTGCCCAAGAAGAGCGCATCCGGGTGATTGAAGATTTGAATTTTGAAAGACCGAGCACCAAGGCGTTAAAAGAGATTCTTAAGAAAA
>JBDRWD010000008.1:0-64104 GCA_039802205.1 candidate division WOR-3 bacterium | reverse complement strand
ACTTGGATGGGGCAAAGGTATTGATTACGGGTGCCCAATTCGACCAGAATCTTATTCTTTCCGCCCGAAATATTCCTAAGGTTATTTTGAAACGGTCTGCGGATATCAACTGCTACGATGTGATCTGGGCGGATTACGTCTTATTCACAAAAAATGGTTTATCTGAATTGGAGAAGAGATGCGACCAGAGCAAATAATCATCCGACCAATAATAACTGAGAAAGCCGACCGTTTAAGGGAACTGAATTGTTATCAATTTGTTGTAGCCAAGAAAGCGAACAAACGCATGATCAAGGATGCGGTAGAAAAGCTTTTTGGAGTCAATGTTCTGGAAGTGCGGACTGCAAACTTCCGTGGCAAATTGCGTCGTTTGGGACGGTCTGAAGGTTATCGTCCTGGTTATAAAAAAGCATCGGTCTGGATCAAACCAGGACAGAAAATTGAGATAGTCGAGGGTGTATAAAATGGGTATCAGAGTATATCGTCCCCTAACCCCAGGTCGCCGTTTCTATACGGTCAATGTTCCACCGATCACCAAAACCGAGCCAGAAAAGAGTCTTGTTATTTCTGAAAAGAAGAGCGGCGGACGAAACAATCTGGGGCGGATCACCGCCCGCCATCGTGGGGGTGGACACCATAAAAAGATAAGGATAATTGATTTCAAAAGAGATAAAGACAATGTTCCTGCTGTGGTGAGTGCCATCGAGTACGACCCAAATCGGAGTGCTCTCATTGCCCTTTTGACTTACCAGGATGGTGAAAAAAGATACATCATTTGTCCGGAGGGGCTCAATGTTGGCGATACGGTGATTTCCGGTGAAGATGTACCGATCAAGATTGGCAATTGTTTACCCCTGAGTAATATTCCGCTGGGGGTGGAGATTCACAATGTGGAACTGGCACCGAAAAAAGGTGGTGAACTCGTGCGTAGTGCTGGACTCTCATGTCAGATTCTTGCGAAAGAAGGGAAGTATGCTCATATCAAACTTCCATCGGGTGAGGTGCGTTTGATTGATTTGCGGTGCCGGGCAACAATTGGTCGGGTTTCCAATGCTCTCCATTCCAGTGTTTCTATCGGTAAGGCAGGCAGAACAAGACATATGGGCATAAGACCTTATGTGCGAGGAGTAGCGATGAATCCGATTGACCATCCATTAGGTGGTGGTGAAGGTAGGGCCCATGGAGGTAGACATCCCACATCTCCCTGGGGCTGGTTGACCAAAGGCAAAAAGACGCGGAAGAAGAAAAAGGTTTCGGATAAGTTCATTCTAAAAAGGAGAAAGTAATGTCCCGTTCCTTAAAAAAAGGTCCTTATGTAGACCAGAAACTCCTGAAAAAAATATTGAAACTCATTGAAACCAAAGAAAAAAAGGTGATTAAAACCTGGGCACGAGACTCCACGATTCCACCGGAATTTGTAGGATTTACGATCGCGGTCCATAATGGCAACCGGTTCATTCCGGTTTACATCACCGAAAGGATGGTGGGACATAAACTTGGTGAGTTTGCCCCTACCCGGACCTTCCGTGCTCATTCCGGTACTCGAAAGGCAGAAAGAGAAAGGGAGTCAGAAAAATGATGGCACGGGCAGTTAAACGTTACGAACGAGCTTCGCCTCTGAAGGTGAGGAAGATATTGAGGGCAATAAAAGGCAAGGCCGTTCCTGAAGCACGTGCGATACTTGAATTCTATCATTCCCGCACCAAAATCCCGGTGCTTAAGACATTGAATTCAGCGGTAGCAAATTTGAAGGATAAAGTCGGTTCTGTGCGGGTTGAGGACAAAGAATTGTATGTAAAAGAAGCTGTAGTAAATGATGGCCCAAGATACAAGCGACTCCGACCTGGATTCCGGGGTCGGCCAGCAATAATTAAACGGCCTACCTGTCATATTAAGATTATTGTTGAATCTTATAAACCAATTCAGGTTAAGAAAGGAGCGTAATGGGACAGAAAACACATCCAATAGGTTTTCGACTGGGGATAACCAAAGATTGGAAATCAAAGTGGTTTGATGAACTTTCCTATCCAAAACTCGTTGTCGAGGATTTTAATATCCGCCGGTATTTGAGTAAGCGACTTGCAGATTGCATGGTTTCCAGTATCGTTATTAAACGGGTTTCCAATAAGGTAATCATTACCATTCATACTGCCCAGCCAGGCAAGATCATTGGTAAGGGTGGTGAAGAGATTAAAAAGCTCCATGAGGAAATCAAGAGTTTGATCAAAAGCGAAGTAGTTATTAATATTGAAGAGGTCCGCATCCCAGAGCTTGATGCCAGCCTGGTGGCACAGAATATTGCCCGCCAGATTGAGCAGAGGATTTCTCATCGCCGGGCTATGAAACGTTCGGTCATTTCGGCGATGAAGATTGGTGCCAAAGGCATCAAGGTAAGTTGCGGAGGAAGATTGGGTGGTGCGGAGATTGCACGTACTGAGTGGTATCGGGAAGGACGGGTTCCTTTACAGACGATAAAAGCGGATATCGATTTCGCGCGGGCTACTGCTTTCACCATCTACGGTACCGTGGGAGTAAAGGTGTGGATTTATAAAGGAGATATCCAGTAATGTTAGAACCAAAAAAAGTTAAATATCGTAAACAACAGCGTGGCCGGAGGAAAGGCAAGGCGACCAGCGGCAATTCCATCGTCTTTGGGGAATATGGCTTGATGGCTCTGGAACCGGCATGGATTACCGCCCGCCAGATAGAGGCGGCGCGGGTAGCAATCACCCATAGCGTAAAAAAAGGCGCTAAGGTCTGGATAAGGATTTTTCCGGATAAGCCGGTGACCAAAAAACCTGCGGAGACAAGAATGGGAAAAGGAAAGGGTGCACCCGAGTTCTGGGTGAGCGTGGTCAAACCCGGTCGTATTCTCTTCGAACTGGAAGGGATACCTGATGAGGAAGCCCGGGAAATACTACGTATCGCTGCGAGTAAACTGCCAATAAAGACGAAATTTGTAAAAAGAGATGAAGGAGTGAAATATGAAGGTTTATGAACTGAGAGAGAAATCGCGTGCAGAATTGATTGAAATGCTCAACGGATTATATCGGGAATTATTTAACCTCCGTGTCCGGCATGCAACCCAGCAACTGCCTAATCCCCTCCGACTGCGCACGATAAAAAAGGATATTGCCCGGATAAAGACCCTGCTGCATGAGGATGAATTAGGTATCAGAAAGTTGATTCAATCAAAAGCAATTCCTACCAAGGGTAAGACAAAGAAAGGAGAATGATGCGCAAAACTAAGGTGGGTGTGGTAGTGAGTGATAAAATGCAAAAAACAGTGGTTGTTGAATTTCAAAGATTTGTTCAGCATCCGTTATACAAAAAATATATCCGAAAGACGACACGGGTCTATGCCCACGATGAGAACAATGAGTGCAAAGTGGGTGATAAAGTATTGATCGAAGAAACCCGACCACTCTCTAAATTAAAGAGATGGCGGGTATTACGCAAATTATCATGAGATTAGAGTTTAATCAAGGATAGTGAGGTTCAGGTGATTCAGATTTACTCAAGATTAAAAGTTTGTGATAACACGGGTGCGCGCATCGCGATGTGCATTCATGTGACTGGCAGTTCCGGCAGACGCTATGGTTATGTTGGTGATATTATCAATGTGACCATAAAGGATGCCCTGCCCCATGCCCCTATTAAAAAGGGGGATAAGGCGAAGGCAGTTATCGTGCGGACCAAAAAGGAGATCCGGCGTCCGGATGGTTCTTATGTGCGGTTTGATGATAATGCCTGTGTTTTAATTAATGAGCAAAAAGAACCAAAGGGAACCAGAGTCTTTGGTCCAGTAGCACGGGAATTGCGGGAAAAAGGGTTTACCAAGATACTTTCTTTGGCAAGTGAAGTGGTATGAAAGAGACAAGACGGTTAAAATTTAATATCAAAAAGAATGACCTGGTTGAGGTCATCACCGGAGAGGAAAAAGGTCGCCGCGGTAGAGTCTTGGAGATTGACCGAGAAAAAGGGCGCGCAATTGTCGAAGGTATTAACTTGGTGAAGAAACACCAGCGCGCGCGCTCCCAGACTCAACCTTCGGGAATTATCACCAAGCCCGCGCCGATCCATATTTCAAATCTTGCACTCATTTGTCCGAAATGTGGCAAAAAGACAAAGGTAAAAAGAGAAAAAATAGAAAAAAGAAGGGTAAGAATTTGTAAGAAATGCGGGGAGATGATAGAATGAAAACCGGCTATAAACCACGGTTAAAAGCATTTTATGAAGAAACTCTTAGAAAATCTTTGATGAAAAAATTGGGCTACAAGAATATCTATCAGGTTCCACAGTTAAAAAAAATCGTTATCAATGTGGGCTGTGGTGAGGCAGTTGCCGACCCTAAGATTTTAGAAATCATTAAAGAGGATCTGGCGAAGATAACCGGGCAGGCACCTGCATATACCCGCGCCAAAAGGCCGATCTCTAATTTTAAAATACGAAAAGGAATGGTAATTGGTATGAAAGTGACACTGCGCGGAAACCGGATGTATGAATTCTTTGACCGCTTTATAAATTTTGCTGCACCCCGAATCAGGGATTTCCGTGGTTTCAAAAGGGATTCTTTCGATGGACGGGGTTCATACAATCTGGGTTTAACCGAACAGACAATATTTCCGGAGATTGAATATGACAAGGTAAAGAAAATTTTCGGGATGGATATCGCGATTGTGACTACTGCCAGAAAAGATGAAGATGCCCTGGCATTGCTGGAAGGTTTAGGCATGCCTTTTGAGAAAAAGAAATAAGGGGGTATATTGGCTAAGTTATGTTTGATTATTAAGGCAAAAAGACCTCCAAAATACTCTACCCGGAGGTATAACCGCTGCCAGCGCTGCGGAAGGCCCCGCGGGTTTTACCGGAAATTTAATCTCTGCCGGATTTGTTTCCGGGAACTTGCCCTTCAGGGTGAACTCCCTGGGGTGAGAAAAGCCACCTGGTAATATTAAGATTCTTTTCCACTCAGACTTGCTATTTTCTTCTCTAATTCTTCAATCTTAGCCCGGAGTTTTTCTTTTTCTGCCCGGGAGATTTTAACCCGAACGCGTATCAGTAGATATATAGTAAGCAAGATTACTAAGGACTGACAGATGCTAATGGGCATATGACGCTGGAGGATGGAGAAGATCAAGGACAAAAAAGAAAGGATGAGGAGAACTATCAAGATTTCTACCATATGCCAAATTATAACGAAAATATTTTGAAAGTCAATGCTTCTTCATTTCTAAAAGGGATTGATTCCTATTGCTGAAACAACGCTCGTTTAAATGTTTTCTGAATGCTTGACTTTGCCGTTAGTTTGGTTATTATTTAAAAAAGGAGGTAGGCATGAAAAAAATGACACTAGCCATTCTGGTAGCGCTGAGTGTGAATGTTGCCTTCGCCCACGAATATTTAGTGCGGGTGGATGATTTGAAGGAGCGCGATTTTAATATTATCGAGCTGATTGAAGATCATGCCTTGCTTATCGCGGACGAAGGTGATATCTTGCGGCTTGCGAATAAAAATATTGAATATCGCATCCTTGATGAAAATCCCCGGGAAAAATATTACCAGATAGTTTATTTGATTGATGAAGACCCAAGCCGTGTTGCCCAGTATGGTGAGGTGATTGACCATTTTGAAGATTGTATTCTTTTACGCACTACTGAAGAACAAGTGCTGGAATTGAATAAATTGAAAGTGGAATTGAGAGTATTGACCTTTGACCCGGTGCGGTTTCTGGATAAAGATCCTTATCCCGTCCCGATGAATAATCTTGCACCAGATACCCTTATCCAGAAGATGGTAGCGGCGGTTTCTCAGGATAGTATCCAATCGTTCATTTTGAGATTGCAAAGGATGTATACAAGGTATACTACGACAGATTCTAACAAAATTGCCGCAGTGAACTGGATAAGAAATAAACTTCTCAGCTATGGCTGTGATAGTGTCTATTTTCAATATTTTAATGCCAATTACGGTCCGAATGTCGTCGGAATTAAAAAAGGTTATCTTTATCCAACGCTAAAAAAATACTGTTTGATCGGTGGGCATTTAGATGATGTACCTTCGAGTGGTTATGCTCCAGGAGCCGATGACAATGCCTCGGGCACAGTGGCAATGATTGAAGCAGCACGGGTGATGCGAAACTACTTATTTGAAAACACCATCTATTATGTCGCGTTCAATGCTGAAGAATTAGGATTGTACGGAAGCGACTCCTTTGCGGCTCGTGCCTATCGCAACGGCGACACAATCCTTGGTGTGATAAATTATGATATGATCGGTTATGTGACGCCTTCAAATCCCAATCGGGATACAATGAATGCTCATTATACAACTGCGGTGCCTGGTTGTCAAACATTTGTGACCCAATTTTATAAAGCGGTTGCGGATACTTACACGCAATTAAAAATAAGATTTGTAGCAAATAGTGGAACGAGTGGTTCTTCGGATCATGCGAGTTTCTGGAAACGTGGCTATAAGGCGATGCTCGGGATTGAACGACAATTGACACCGACATATCACACTACGGGTGATACGCTTGGACCTCATCTTTATACCAACTGTGGAGTTAATCATCTCCCCTTTGCCACCCAGGTGATAAAGACCGGTGTTGCTGCCCTCGCAAAACTTGCGGTGCCGATCCATGTCGTAGGTATTAATGAAAAGAAACCTTTATACCAAGCGGCAATTTTAGTTCAGCCAACGATTGGGAGGCGTTTCTTAATTCGTGAGCAAATGTCTAAAGAAAAAGGGGAGGTGCTATTCATATACAACGCCCTCGGGCAGGTTGTCCGAAAGTTTGAAGACTACACCGGTGATGTGATATGGAGCGGCGACGATGATAAAGGGAATCCACTACCCACTGGAGTTTATTTCGTGGGTATAAATAACGAAAAGAAATCGGTAGTTTCGCGATTAATTCTATTCCGCTAAGCAGTTATTTAATAATCAATATCTTACCTTTTTGCTCAAAGTCTTCGTTCTTAAGTCGATAAAAATATACGCCACAAGGCAGATTTCGTATTACCAGTTGCTTATGAGGTAAGATTAATTTCTGGTAGTAATTGAGCCTTCCTATTACGGAGTATAACCTTATTTCGGTCCCAGCAGGTACATCTTTCAATATCAAGTTTTTCTGGATCACAGCGATCTGAATAATTGGTGGTTTGATTTCTTTTTTCTCGAGAATCCCTATAATGGTATCTGAAAAATTATAGGCAATTACACAAAACCAGGGTACCGAATCTATGCCTGTGCGGAGCATCCAGTTGGTGGTGTGATTGGTCCCAATCAATTTGGTAGAACTTATAATATTACCTGCAGGGTTTAGTTTGCTAATCAAAAGAGAATCGGCATGCCATTGGGTATAATAAGAGACACTCTCTACTTGACAGGGCGTGATGCCCCAATTTAACATTCCCTGGGTTTTTGTCTGTTCAACCCATATCATATTTGTATTCTCGGCCCGGGCTAAGGCACTGACGAGAAATGTTTGTTGGTGAAGTGTGCTATCAATTCTGGTAAATCCGATTACGCCATCACTGTTTCCAATTACCTTTATACCTCCCAAAACCACAGTATCCCCGGCTGTCCTCCCAGCAAATATTTTGGTCCCCTTTGAGTTAACCTTAAATATCGCTTTTTGTGAATTCCAGTGAAATTGATTGAAAATTCGATCCCGGGGTGAACTCGGTATCGATCTGCTCCAGTAGTTTCCGGCGTAGATATCCCTTATTATTTGCTCCAAATTGAAACTCGTCCAAGGAGTTCGTTCCAGATCTTCAGGATGGATATCACGTAAAAAGGCGAGTGCTGCCATTCTTAATAAAACAAAATGTATTGGTTGCCCAGCAGCATCAAAGAAAGGCCTTATTCGGTTATTAGAAAAGCCCCCTTCAGAATGGGCAAAAGCAAAGTTAATGATTGCATCATAATCCCGGAGCGCGGCATAACTAGCAAAAGGTAAGAGGGTCACATAACGTGATTCACAGGGTGCCGGATGTTGCCATTCGGTTATTATCATTGGTTTCTGTAGTGCAGCACATTGATTCATATAGGTAAAAAACCACTCTCCATTACTACCTTCGCCAAAGTATGAATTTGTTATCCGGAAATCAAGGGTATCCCAAGGTTGGTTGGGAAATGTGGGATGGTCAAAATAGGGATGGGCATCCAAAACTGGGACGATATTCGCCCAGGTGTACTGATGGAGCTGGTTCGCCCAGAAGTATGATGAGGTAATCAACGCTTGGACATGGAGGGTATCATTTAGCAGGGCAGATATCCTTTGATAAAATTTGCTCTCTTTTTCATAAAAGAATCTTATCTGATCAAAATAACGGTAAGGCGAATAATCATACCGATTACTCCAGCGCACCAGTCTTATGTTTCGGGTTGCCAGACTTTCGCCCGGATCTAATATTATGCTAAATGGTGCCTTCCGCAACTGCACGTCATCAATCCAGACCCGTCCGGTATCCAGTCCGAGATTAAAAGTTAGCTGGACTGTATCAGAGGTTCCTGAATAAAATGGCAAAATGTAATTTTGGCCAGAGGTTGTGAGATTCACTGTTGTTGAATAATAGACGGTCCAGGGTGTTCTATTCCTTTGGATAACAACATCCATACTCCGATTCCTGCTCGACTTCGCCTTAAAACTGAGACGATAAGTGGAATCAAGAGTGATGGTGAATCCCGATTGCAGCAACTGGATATGCCAGGAATACTGCCCAGGCGAATAAACATGGACAAAAACGGCTGGCTCCTGGCTTAAACCGGCATTCTGCACACCCCAGTAGGAATTTCCACTGAATTGATTTAACCACCAATATCGTGGAACACCATTTAGGGTATCAGAAAATTCACCATTGATTATCTTATTAGGACCCGTGGCTGTATCACCGCCTGACCAGACGCGAATTAGGGTGGAATCCCAGTGGTATCTATTATATAACCAGTCATTCCACTGGTTCTGGAGATCAGTTTTATAAAATCTTGGGAGATAATAACTTGATTGTGGGTTATCCCAGTTATCCCAGAAATAATGGTCAATGAGAGTTCCTTCATTCATTGGATTGATAAAAACTAAGGCAGGTTCATTTTTGTAAGCGATGCCAGTATAAGGATTTATATGATTGAGCAGGCTATCGGGATAATCACGAAATAATGCATAGGCCGGTTCATAAAACATATATATCCTTTTTACAACATCCAGGGAACGGTTTACACTATCGTAATAGGGGATACCATCACCAGATTTAAAATAGCGGATACTGTAAAGATCAATGGCTGAATATATCCCTTTTTGTTTCAACTGATAAAACAGATAATCAAACCTATCCAAAACTTCATGATTAAGCCTTCGGGTAGTATTAGAACCGGGTGCGCTCGTCAGGGCACCATCAATGTGATGGAAACGGATCATATTGAAACCCTGCTTGGCAATATGAGAGGCAATTTGATTGCTCACCGATGGGGTAGGATAGGTGGCGGAAAAGCAAAAATTCGTTCCGAAAAATTTTGCACGGACACCATTGGCGAAATATAGATGGCCATCAGGCTGGGCAATGACCCGGCCGTGGACACCGGCTGGGGGCTGGAGGATAAATCTTCCTATGTGGGTTATGTTATTAACTGTATCCGGAAACGGGGTTACAAAATTAAACCAACCCTGTTTAGGAGTGATATACTGGGCATAAATGAGATTTATGAGAACAAAGAAAAATATCCAACACATTTTCATCGTTCCTCCTTACAAGGAATTATAAAAATTATTATTGCAGTGTCAAGAGTTGCTGTTGTAGTTTGTGGGAATATTTCCATTAGGAAGTTGTATTAATTAATAAAAGGAGGCTAAAATGAAAATACTAATTTTGATTTCAATCATACCAATGATAATGCTTTTTGCCCAAAAATCGGACTCGGCGATGAAAGATTATCTTGATCGGCTTAAGATCGGAAAGCCAATAGAATACAAAAATCTTAAAATTTATCCGCTGGAGATGACAATGATAACAGGAACGAAAGGTTTTGTTACCCTTGATGAGGCGACGGATAAAGGGTGGATTAAGATAAGGGAAATCGGTTTGGGAAATGTAAATCAGGTAGAGATAAAGAATTACGGTGATGAGCCAGTATTTATTTTAACGGGTGAGATGATTACGGGTGCGAAACAAGATAGAATGATAAAAGAAGATATTCTTTTGCCGCCAAATAGCGGTTGGATAAAAATAGAGGTTTATTGTGTGGAACACGGCCGGTGGGTTGAAGTATCAAAAGAATTTAAAAGCAGTGGGCTGGTGGTTCCAAATATTGTGAGGCAGCGGGCAAAGTTGAGTGAGAGCCAGGGAGAGGTTTGGGCAGAAATTGCTCGGACCCAGGACCGACTTGGTGTTGTTTCTGGAACTGGGACTGTCAGGGCAAATTACGAAGATAAAAAAGTTCAGCAGACAATAGAAGATTATGTAGAAGGTTTTGAAAAGATACCGAAGTTATCAGACTCCACAATCGGGGTGGTTGTGACCACCGGGGATAAAATCATCTGTTTAGATCTTTTTGCCTCTAATGATTTGTTGCATAAACTTTGGAAAAAATTAATAAAATCCTATGCCATGGATGCAATTGGTAATGCAAAGAGTAGAATCACAAAAGAAAAGATAGAAAGATTTATCGATTTGATTAGCGCGGTACGATTGGTTTCGAAAAGCAATCCGGGTTTAGGCGATTTGTTCTCATTAGAGAGTGAGCATGGCAAGGGTGCCGCACTTGTCTATAAAAATTTAATTGTCCATATGGATTTTTTCCCGGCGATCAACAGAGACCAGGACTCGGATTTAAAACTGGATTTCCGCCGGCAGCAACGAAACACAGATTAGTGGGGGTTAAGTTGGTTAACCGGATTAGTCGGTAGAATTTTTTCTTGTCCAGAGAAAATTCGTTTCATTTATTTCATTTGGTTAGCTTATTAAATTTTTATAGTTGAGAGAAATAAGGTTGGAGAGATGATATTAGCTTAGGAGTTTAGGGAGTGCAAATATTTATAACTCCAGCAGAATGTATAAAATCTTCATAGCCAGTTGAAATGTGTCTGTTTAGAAGAGGGAGTGAGCTGGCATTAAAAATCGTGATGTAAATGGATTAATTCCAACTTGACATAGTATACAAAATCGCTATATTTAAATATGTTTAAGCGAATCAAAGAGGATATCGAGACAGTATTCGCACGCGATCCGGCAGCAAGAAATTTTTTTGAAGTTTTGTTCTGTTATCCTGGATTGCATGCGATCTGGCTGCACCGGGTGACGCATTTCTTATGGTGTCACAATTTCAAATTTCTTGCTCGCATTCTATCCCACATGAATAGATTTTTGACAGGTATCGAAATCCATCCGGGTGCTAAGATTGGAAGGAGATTTTTCATTGACCACGGTGCAGGTATTGTAATTGGTGAAACTACTGAGATTGGCGATGATGTATTAATATACCAGGGTGTCACCTTAGGTGGTACGAGTCTGGAAAAGAAAAAACGCCATCCGACAATCGGCAATAATGTAATAATTGGCGCCGGGGCAATTGTGCTAGGACCAATCCGGATTGGGAATAATGTGCGGATTGCCGCGGGTTCAGTGGTGGTTAAAGATGTGCCCGATAATGCCACGGTCATCGGCGTGCCGGGGAGAATCGGTTTAGGTTTTACAGCTGAAGAGATTCAGAAACTGGAACACGGCAAATTACCTGACCCGATTGCGGATGCTTTACAGTTTGTAATGAAAGAGCAGGAAAAACTCCACAAAAAAATTAAAGAACTGGAAAGAAAATTAGATGAAATACTGAAGTGATTGTTGGGTATTTTTGTTTAATCCATGCTCGTCCTTTAACCTTCTTTACAACATCCCGCAAACCATCGACAAGCTACTGCTATATTTTGATCAGGGTAAAATTTTTTCATCGTTTGAATTTAGGGGTCAGAAAATTAGTACACTAATGGTTTAAGAGGAATTTATTTGTAATACGGAAGATAAGCCTTTTTAATGTTAAAAATCCCATTAAAAATACTGCTGTAAACATCCGGGTATTCTTTTGTCAATTCCATCAAAAAGTGTCGGACTTTTTCTCGTTTGGAAAATTGATAATATGGACATTTGTTAATATTTTCGGGAATTTTTAGGGACTGGGCAATTTTGATGAGATATTCTTTTTTGAGATAATAAAGCGGCCTTATGAACAAAAAACGCCCCTGAATTACTGATTGGGCGGGTAGAAATGTTGATATCTCGCCATTATAGATAAGATTTAAAAGCAAAGTTTCCACAACGTCCTCAAGGTGGTGGGCGAGAGCAACCCTGAAGATATTTAAAGAGTCTGCGTATTCCAGGAGACGATGGCGGCGTTCTCGGGCGCAAAAGAAGCATTTCTTTTCTAACGACTGCAAACGCTCCTCAATTTTTACTTTTATAATTTTGCATGGTAAATTTAATTTCTCGCAATATTCCTCAATATAGCTTGTATTCCAATTCGGAAAATCAGGATAGATATGACAGGGTTTGATGTCCCAGTTTTGATTAAACCTTTTGTTGTATTCGTTTAAAAGGAACAAAAGGACAAGACTATCAGTACCTCCGGATACTCCAACCACTACTCCGGCTTTTTTCTCTAAAATCTGGTAATGAAGTATCAACCGCCTTATAGCGGTGAATGCCGGGCTTAACAGGTGAGTTATGTCAGACAAAAATTTTTATTTGAGAACGATCAATTGTTTTATCAACACACCCTTTTTGGTTTCCAGCCGATAGAAATAAACACCGTTAGGTACCGGTAATCCTTTTTCATCATCAGCATTCCAGGGGATGGTGTATGTCCCTTTGTTATAAAATCCGTGAGCGAGAACCTTCACCGGTTTCCCGATGAGATTATAGATCGTGAAGGTAAGATACATAGGCTCGTTAAGGGTGAATTCGAACTCGGTGTAATTTTCCACAGGATTCGGTCGATTTTTATGCAAAATCACGATCTCCGGAGAGGCGGAACGGATAGGAGAGAATATGATCAGTTTCTTCTCATTCGGATTGAAGAGGAGGAGGTTATTATTGGTGAGATAAGGGTAAATTCGTGCCTCAGGCGTGATGGATTCATGGACGATGCTGACTTCGCGTTCACCCTTGTCATTGAGTACAATGATGGAATCTTTAACCAGTATGTAACTTTTCTCGTCGAAACCGGTGGTAAAGTCTAAGATGTTTTCCGGAGCACTGTATAATAACTCGTTTTTAAAGTCTGTAGGTGCTTTCAGATCCTTACCCGTCCAACGATGTATCTGATTGTTATTCATGGTATAAATTACGATTTCACCTTTTCCATCAATCCGGGGACGAATTGAGAATTTTTTGAGGTTGGTGGTCAAACTTCCAATGATTTCATTTCTCTCAATGAAGATAATCCGGTTGGGTTCGCCGATTGCCAGCACTTCCTTACCACCGATCTTCAATAGTTCTGCCTGGAGCGGATTGAGCAAAGGCACGGGAATGTTATTCACCTCGCCACTGGGGGAAAGCACCGAAATCTTATTGTTGGCATCCACAATAAAGAAGTCGTCATCCACGGCGAAAAGCTTCGCTTCCCGAATTTCTGAGAATAGGCTGAGATTTCTCTTCCCGGGTTCAAGCCGAGAAATCGAAGATTTGGTCAAAATCCAGATATTACCATCAGCTCCGACTTTTATGTCATTTATCTGGATTCCTTTGGGTAAGCTAAATTCATCCCGCTTCTGCCATTCAGCACCGGCCAATAAAAAAATAAAAGCGATCACGATTAATTTTTTCATAAACCTCCTTGTTAACCCAATGTTTTTTTGTTTTCTTGACGCGGAAGTAATTGTTGATAGTCTCCATTTATGGAATATTATAATTAATTTTTTCCCGTTGTCAAGAGGACTTCTTATTACTAAGGTTTAAAATCAAACGGAATCTGGATCGTCTGTTCAAATGGTTCGCCATCCTTGGTAGCAGGTTTAAATTCCCATTGTTTGGCCGCCGCCAGTGCCGCTTCCTCACATGCTGGATTGCCGAAACTGGAATAGATAGTGGCAGATTTAACCTTGCCATCAATGCCAACAACGACTTTCACTATCACTTTGCCGGTAGCACCAATTGCCCGTGCTGCCTCCGGATATTTAGGCAGTACTCTTTTGATTGGTTCCGGACGGGTAATTACTGAAGGTTTAGGCGGGGTCACAGGAGGGGGAGGGGGTGCGGCAACAGTGGTTGTTTCTTTAGATGCTGCAGCTTCTAAAAGTTTTTCTGGCGATACCGTAGGAGGCGGTTTGGGGGTTTCCTCTCTCCGGGTAGTGGGGGGTGGAGTGACAGGAGCGGGAGTGGTAGTGGCAGGAGCTGCTGGAGGAGGAGTAACTCCGGGAGATGATGTGGGAGGAGTGATTTTTGCCACGACAGCCACGCGCCTTTCTGCTTCAGGAATCCAGTAAGTATAGGCATTGGCAAGGGAAATTCTTTCTTCAATCCCTTTTACCCTTTTATAATTCGCAGCGACATCGTTGGGAACCACAAGGAAGGTATAGGGTTGATCTTCATAGATGATCCTCTGAAACTCGCCCCAGATTTCTTTAGCCTTTTTCCGGTTCAACACCAGTGTTCCAACTTCAATGAGTGAATCGATCACTGGATTCCGATAGCCAACGAAGTTGAATCTACCCCGATTCGGGTCCGAGTGCCAGTAAGGGTATGGATCGATTTTATCTCCCACACTCCAACCCATGATGAAGCCGTCAAACTTCCGACTTATCAGGGCAGAGATGAAGGAAGATACATCCATTGTTTGAGCGTTCACTTTTATACCGAGTTGGGAGAGATAGGTTGCGACAAAGTTAAGAATCTGGACGCGTTCCGGATTTTCAACATTGGTAATTATTGTCAGGGTAAAATCTTTGCCATTTTTATCGATGATTTTATTGCGGTTACGGTCTTCAAATCCCTTGCTGGTAAGAATCTCTTTCGCCTTTACGGGATTGAATTCTATAGGATTGATATTCTCATTGAATGCCCAGGATGATGGGGGTAAAGGACCTAGTGAAATCTGTCCCATACCTAAAAGCACATCGTTTAGAATCTGGGTTCTATTTATCGCCATGGTCAAGGCTTTGCGAATTTCTTTATCCCTCAGAAACTCATTCGCTAAATTCCATCCAATGTAAACATAACTATTTCCAGTTTGCGAAACGATATTGATATTCTGATTGCTGGATAATCTTTTGGCATCCGCTGGAGTGAGATTCAAGATTATGTCAATATTCCCCTGTTCAAAATCTGCAATCATTGCGGGTGCATTATTATAGTATTTGATCGTGATCTCATCAAGAGGTGGCCTTCCACGGTAGTAATTTTCATTAGCAATAAGAACCAGACCTGACCCGGGCACCCATTCTTTAACCATATAGGGACCGTTGCCCACAATTTTGGTCGTTCCGAACTCAGCACCATATTTTTCATAAATATGTTTTGGAACCGGCATGATATCCGAGTCGGTAAGCAAATCTGCATAGACCTGGCTAAAGGTGAATTTTATGGTGTATTTATCAAGCAATTCCACCTTTTTGATATATTTGAGTGAAGCGATGAAAGGATAATTGGTTTTGGGGTCTTGCATTTTTTCATAGGTATAAAGAATGTCTTCAGCCGTCACTGGTTCACCGTCCCACCATTTGATATCTTTTCTCAAATAATAGGTGATGGAGGTGAGGTCTTCTGAAAACTCCCAAGAGGAAGCTAATTCGGGTTTCATCCTTCCGGTATGCGGGTCCTGACGATGTAATCTCATGAATAGCAAATCAAGAATCTCATTGGATCCCAACATTGAGGGTTGCAAAGGAGAGAGTACACTGGGTAAATCCATTGTGCCGATTATGAGCTTTCCACCCTTTTCGCCTTTTAATAGTTCCTCTTTTTTTGCACAATAAAACACCAGACATAAAGATATTATCAAAAGACAGGGCTTTTTCATCCGCTACCTCCTGGTTATATATACATTATATTCCAAATTTTATTTCCGTCAAGGCAGAGTTTTAAAGAAGATGAAAATCAATCATTGAAGAGAGTGGTTTTGAACCAGGCGATAACTCGTTTAAGTCCTTCATCAAGATCTACCACCGGTTCCCACTTGAGAATTTTTTTAGCTTTAGTGATATCCGGGTTTCTCCGATGCGGGTCATCTTCGGGAAGGGGTTTGTGAATAAATGTGCTTTGACTGTTACACAGAATTTTTATCTTCTGGGCAAGCTGGAGGATGGTGAACTCTTTGGGATTGCCCAGATTGATGGGCAAGGGATAGTCAGTTTCGGCCAAACATGCAATACCTCTTATCAAATCACTGATATAGCAGAAACTGCGGGTTTGGGTTCCATCGCCAAAGATGGTAATTGGTTCATTTTTCAATGCCTGTTCGATGAAGGTTGGGATTACCCGGCCATCGCCCGGACGCATCCGCTCCCCGTAGGTATTGAATATCCGGACAATATTTATCCGCAAGTGATATTTCCGATGATAGGCAACGGTCAGTGCTTCCGCGAATCGTTTTCCTTCATCATAAACCGAACGCACTCCAACCGGATTGACATTTCCCCAGTATTCTTCTACCTGGGGATGGATTAGAGGGTCGCCATATACTTCGCTCGTTGAAGCCAAAAGGAAGCGTGCGTTTTTGTTCCGGGCGAGTTCCAGCATATTGATCGTCCCCAATGCGGCGGTTTTCATCGTCTCTATCGGATATCTTAGATAATCAAATGGACTTGCTGGCGAAGCGAAGTGGAGGAGTAAATCGATATCCTCTTTTAAGCCCGGAAAATCGCAGACATCGCCTTTTATAAATCGGAATTTTTTATTCGAAAAGTTGTGTTTGATATTCTCCTCGCGGCCGGTAATGAGATTATCAAGGGCGATGACCTCGGCACCTTGGTTTAAGTAGTAATCGACCAGATGAGAGCCGATGAAGCCGGCACCTCCAGTGATCAATACTTTCATCGACCTATCCCAGCATATATAAAACCGATTTTTCTCATTTCTTCCGGCTCAAAGACATTCCGGCCGTCCAAAAATACAGGCTGCCGCATCCGCTCTTTTAATTTTTTTAAATCTAATTTTTTAAATTCGTCCCATTCGGTGACCAGAATTATCCCATCGGCATTTTCTGCTGCTTCGTACGGATTTCGTGCATATTCGATATCGGGTATTATTTCTTTGGCTTTTTCCATGGCTACCGGGTCATAAGCTCGGACTATGGCACCTTCTTTTCTTAGATCGTTGATGATGGTTATGGAAGGCGCAAATCTCATATCATCGGTATTGGGTTTGAAAGAAAGTCCAAGAATACCAATTTTTTTGTCCCGCAAATTCCACAACAGGTCTTGGAGTTTCTTTGTTACTCGGTGCATCTGTTCTTCGTTGATTCTTTCTACTTCCCGCAATAACCGAAAATCGTAACCAAGTCTTTCCGCAATCCCGATGAATGCCTTCAAATCTTTAGGGAAACAGAAACCGCCGAATCCCACACCGGCATTCAAAAAATCCCGGCCAATCCGTTTATCAAGCCCGATGCCTTCTGCCACTTTGAGAATGTCGGCACCCGAACGTTCACAGATGATGGAGAGGGCATTGATGAAGGAGATTTTCATTGCGAGAAAAGAATTAGAGGCATGTTTTATCAACTCGGCACTTGCCAGGTCGGTGATGATTTTTGGGGCGTTAATTGGTCGGTATAATTCTAACAATAGATTTTTGGCTTTTTCACTTTCCACACCCAGTACAATTCGGTCTGGCTTTAAGAAATCCTCAATTGCTGAACCTTCTCTTAGAAATTCAGGATTGGAGGCAACATCAAATTCAACCTTTCGTTTATTGAACCGCTCTACAATTGTCCGGATCCAACGCCCGGTTTGAACGGGAACGGTGCTCTTTTCCACAATCACTTTGTAATCTTCCATTGCTGCTCCAATTTCACTCGCCACTTTTTCCACACTGGAGAGGTCGGGTTCGCCATTTTCTTTTGGGGGGGTACCCACGGCGATGAAAATAAAGAGCGATTCGCACACACCTTCAGCAATGGAGGTTGTGAATTTCAATCTTCCTTCTTTTACATTTCTTTCCACCATCGGAAGCAATCCCGGCTCATAGATGGGAATTCCTCCACTCTTTAAAATCTCAATTTTTTTGACATCGTTGTCGACACATATCACCTCATGACCTATTTCGGCAAAGCAGGTTCCTGAGACAAGACCGACATAACCCGTGCCAATCATACATACTTTCATATTCCTCCTTTTTTCTTCAGATTTTCAGAAGTTGGAGGCTTTCTATAAAAAATAAAAAATATTCCACCCAAAAGCGACCACAAGAATGCTAAAAAAAATGAGACAAGCGAAACGGTAAGGGATGTTTCGCCATTCAAACCCGCCCGACTGAAAAGCAAAACATAGGCATTTTCCCGAACCCCGAGGGCATTAAAGGAAATCGGGAGCATGGAGATGACATTTATTATCGGCAGATAGATAAAAAAGGGGAGAATGGAGACTTGAAAATTACCCATACTGCGCAGGACCAGAAAAGGAGAGAAGGCAAGGAGTGCTTGGATAATGATTGATTGCAACAGGCAGATAAAGATTACCTTGTAGGCACTGCCGAATTCGGTCATCGTCCGGTGGAGGTTATTTATTTTTTCACCTAACCCGAAGACTTTTAAATGAGCCAGGACCGGTTGGAGAAGAGAATAAGCGCGCTCTGAGAAGAGGAGGGAGGTGAGAAGAGTAAGTAGGATGAGCCCTATCACCATGAGGGATAGAAATTCACTTCGTTTCTGCATTAAATAAAGATAAAGCACGGCAAAAAGTCCAAAGATGAACAAACCAATAAATCCCAGCATGCGGTCGGCAATTACTACTGCAATTGCATCGGTTTTATTATTTTTCATTGTATAAAAGACCCTCATCACATCTCCCCCTACTGTGGTGGGTAGAAAGTTATTAAAAAAAAGGGCAATAAAATAGATGATTAAAGAATCTTTGAAGCGAATATTGATTTTTCGATACTCAAGCAGCACCTGCCAGCGCCAGGTAGAAACGATGATGAATAAGAGATAGGGGATGAGCGCAAGGAAAAGATAAATCATTCGCATATTTTTCAAATTGGACAGGATTTTTTCTGCATCAAGCTTTATGAATAGAAGAATGATTAATCCACAGCCAATCAAAATCCGCAGGATTGTCCAGAGGATGCCTATGTTTTTCTTTTTTTTGTCCCCTTTATCAAATTCACTCATTAATTATTGCGTGCCTCAATTTTCTCTAAGCGGTCAATTATAGCTCGGATTGCTTCTCCGATGAGGCCCAAGGCGAAAAAGAGGATACCAGAGACGATAAGAAGAATTACTAAATAAAGCAATGGACGGAAACCATGTCCGAAGAGCCGGAGAATGATGGCAACAATACCAATTAGGATTCCCAGAAGAGTTTGAAACATCCCGGCAGTTCCAAAATAAAGCAGAGGTTTTCTCAAAAAGGATAATTGGAATTTCACCGCAAGCAGATCAAAGAACCCAATGATGATGCGGCTCTTTTTTTGATACTTGGGTGTACCATATAAGCGGGGTCTTAATTTTACCGGTATTTCTTTTATCAAAAATCCGTACTCCGAAGCCAGCGGCACGATATATCTATGCCAATCCCGGCGCAGGGGGATTGTTTCGATTACCTCGCGACGGAAAGCCTTGATTGCATTCATATCATGCACTTTCAGATTGAATAATTTTCGACCACACCAGTTATAGATGCTGGAGACGAATTTTTTTTCATATTTCCCCTGTTTCCATCCGGTAGCAACATCCGCATCTTCTTTTACAATCAAATCTACTAACTTAGGAACATCCGCAATGTCAAATTGCATATCGGCATCGTAAATCACCAGAATGTCAGCATCGGTAGATTGGGCACCGGTGATGAGGGCCTGGGTTTTGCCTAAGTTCCTTTTGTGTCGGACAACTGTAAGATAGTCTCTTTTATATCCTTTTAAAACTTCCTGGGTTTCATCCGTGGAACCATCGTCAACGAATACAATCTTATAATCGGGGTGTTCTTTTATAAAAACGTCCAACATTGCGATAAGGTGTGGTATATTTTCTACTTCATTATAAGCCGGGATGAGAATACCTACCTTCATACCTTTCTTATTATATCTAATCAAAGACAAAAGTCAAATAGTTTATAGCACATCCATAGCTGGTGGTTTTGAATTTGCTAAAAAATTACTGATTTTTTTCCACTTTTGTCAAATTATTTTTATGCACTGGATTATTAGAGGTAGCCGCACCCTTTAGGGTGCGAGATACCCTCAGATTTAAAAACATTTATCCGCAGGCTAAAGCCTGCGCCTACCATTTTACCGGTTAACACCCAAAGAATTTCAGGTTGGCATTTTTTATTTATACAATGCGAAAGCCTTTCACAACGCTAAATCATTGATTACCATTACAAATGCTTTATAGATGGAGAGTACTCAGAAAAAATTAGGATTGACTTTTTGACAAAATTGGATTATATTATATAATGCAGGTTTATATTGAAGAAATCGGGCGATATGAAGGTAAAGAAGTAGAAATCAAGGGTTGGCTTTATAATAAAAGGTCCTCGGGTAAGGTTCGCTTTCTGCTCATCCGTGATGGAACAGGTATCATCCAGTCGGTGATCAGCGCAGATGAAGCCAAACCAGAAATCTTTGAAATTGCTGATAAAATTACCCAGGAATCTTCGCTAATCATAAAAGGTTTAGTGCGTCAGGATAGTCGTGCACCCGGAGGATTTGAGATTGTTGCTACCGATTTGAAGATTATCCAGCTCACGGAGAATTATCCTATTACCCCCAAACCCCATTCGGTAGAATTTCTTTTACCCATTCGCCATCTCTGGCTCCGTTCCAAGAAACAAAATGCCATCCTGAGGATAAGACATACCGTGATCAAGGCGATAAGAGATTTCCTGGATAACCGCGGATTTATCTGTGCTGATACTCCAATACTGACTCCCGCTTCAGTGGAAGGAACGACCACCTTGTTTCCGGTTGATTACTACGGAGAAACTGTTTATTTGACTCAGAGTGGTCAGTTATACAATGAAGCAACCGCCGCCGCCCTCGGGAAGGTTTATTGTTTTGGTCCGACCTTTCGGGCAGAGAAATCGAAAACCCGGCGGCATCTCACAGAGTTCTGGATGGTAGAACCGGAGGTAGCTTATCTGGAACTTGATGGCTTGATGGAGCTTGAAGAGGATTTTGTGGTCTATATCGTAGCACGCGTCCTGGAACAGAGAAAAGAAGAGTTAAAGATTCTTGAGCGTGATACGAGCAAACTGGAAAATATCAAAAAACCCTTTCCGAGGATCACCTATAAAGAGGCGGTGGATTTAATTCATAAGAAAGACCCGACTTTTAAATATGGTGAGGATTTTGGTGCACCCCAGGAGACCTTGCTTAGCGAAAGCTTTGACCGCCCGGTGCTGGTTCATCATTATCCAGCCCAATGCAAGGCATTCTATATGAAGAGGGATCCTACCGATGAGACACTTTCGTTGAGTGTTGATATGCTTGCTCCAGAAGGGTACGGTGAAATCATTGGAGGAGGGCAGCGGGAGGATGATTATGAAATTCTCTTAAAAAGAATTAAGGAATATAATCTGCCTGAGGAGGCATACCGGTGGTATCTGGATTTGAGAAAATACGGAACTTGTCCCCATAGCGGCTTTGGTTTAGGTTTGGAGCGGACTGTTGCTTGGATTTGTAAAATTCCACATGTACGCGAAGCTATTCCTTTCCCCAGGATGCTGGAAAAAATATATCCATAAGAGAGGTGGCATGGTCTTTATAATTTTGCTTTTTTCAATAATCCCCTATCCCAATCAGCCAAACTGGGAATCTATTGATTCTGATTATTCAACAGGTGGAGCACTTGTTGATGTTGATTTAGATGGTGACCTTGATTTTATCACCGGAAATGGCAATGACATGGCGCAGAATAGAAATAAAGTAAACTATAACTATAATGACACACTCCAGCGGATAGCGGGTTGGCAATCTTCTGATGTAGGCTATAATGCCCATATCAGTTTGGGCGATATAAATTACGATGGTTATCCGGACTTGGCAGTAGCCAATTATGGCGACCCTTATACTCCACAATATGACAAATTTTATTATAATTTTTCCGGAACTTTCCAATCCAGTTCTTCATGGCGACCTCACGACCGCGATAATTCATTCGCCTGTGCGCTCGGGGATATGGATGGAGATGGAGATTTGGATCTGGCAGTGGCTTGTGGCGAATCGTATGGTGATAGCGCCCAGAAGGCTAAAGTTTATCTAAATCAAAACGGTATTTTTGATACCATGGCGATCTGGGAATCAAATATCGCTTCTTACTTCTATGATGTCGCCTGGGTGGATATTGATAATGATGGTGATTTAGATTTGGGACTTGCTGCAGAATTGGGTCCAAATTTGATATATCGTAATACCAATGGTATTTTAGAATCCATGCCCTATTGGTACTCAGCCAATTCATTAAATACCTTAAAGCTTGCTTTTGGCGATATAGATAATGACGGAGACTTAGATATGGTATGTGCCAACAATGGGCAGCTCGGCGGGCAGAGCAATTGTCAGTTATATCTTAACAACGGAACAAATTTATCACCAAATCCTTCCTGGACCAGTCAGAACCTAACTTATTATTCTTGTGTTGCCTTGGGCGATGTAGACCAGGATGGCGATTTAGACCTTGCGGCTGGTGGCTGGTGGGAATCAGTGAAGGTGTTTGAAAATCTCGGTGGCACATTCCCTTTGACACCATCCTGGCAATGGAGTCCATCAAATCCATATCAACTGGTCTGTGAAAACATTGTTTTTGGCGATGTTGATAATAACCAACCGGCAGCAATCATAAATGAACCGCATATTGTGACACCAACGAGGCGAGTTTTCTATCTAAACAAACGCTGGATAAGGAATATCACAAGAGTGAGAAGATCAAGTGGTGACTTGAATAGAAATCAGTACTGCTTTTCATATACGGATGGCTGGCTATCAATTGCGAATATTATTACTCAACCAGAAACAATCTGGGTTGATTATACATATTCAAAAAACCTTGATCTGCTTGTTACCAACTGGCATCAAACCAGGGGTAATTTTTTATTCTTGAATACGTTGAATCAAGGTATTGCTCAAACCCGTGATAGGGAATTGACGGATTTTCATTTTTCCAATCCTAATAACGGAAATTTTGTGATCAGAACAGATCTACCTGTAATAAGAATTCAGGTATTTGATGCTTCGGGCAGAATGATTCAGGAACAGAACGGGAAAAAGGTGGAGATAAATGCACCGGGCGTTTATTTTATTAAAATATATTATCCGGATAACCAAATATGGACTGAAAAACTGGTGGTAATAAAGTGATTTTTTCTGAAGGCGGCAATTAAATTCCCGCGCAATATTTTAATCAAAATTGAAAAGTTCGTGGAAGCGGAATTCAAAATTTTCGGGATGGTATTCACCCCGTTCTTTATTTAAAATATAATTTCCTCGATATTCTTTTTTTATGATTTTTTGTAACATTTCAATGAGATAGTCTATTTCCTCTTTGGTGTTGTATATTCCGAAACTTATGCGGACTGCTCCAGGAACTTCGGAACGGTCACGATTTATTATCATCTGTTCAATCTTTTTTGCCTCTTCTGGTGTAACACCAAGCAGACATTTGACATATGGATGGGCGCAGAAACAGCCGTTGCGCACCCCGATTCCCCCTTCGTAACTTAAGATGGCAGCGACCAGGGCATGGTGCATACCTCGGATGTTGAAAGATATCACCCCGAGGCGGTTATGGGCATTTTTGGGATCACGGTCACCATAGATGATTATTTCAGGTATTTCATTCAATTTTTCAAGGGCATAAGCCGTCAGTTCCGTTTCATGAGCAATGATCTGGTCAAAACCCACTTTTTGAATCAATCTTATCACTTCTGCCAGAGCGACGACACCAATTATGTCTGGGGTTCCAGCTTCTTCCCGTTCCGGCAGGTCTTTCCAGTAGGCACTTTCCAGATCCACGATATCGGCCGTCCCACCTCCGACATCATCCGGGGTGCCATACAAAAAGGCTGATTTATCACCCACCAGCACCCCTATACCATATGGCGCATACATTTTATGTGCCGAAAAGGCAAGATAATCAATGTGTTCCGGATCGCTTTTAGGTTTCATGTCAATAGGCCGATGGGGAGCCAACTGGGCGGCATCTACGGCGATCTGGGCACCTATTTCATGGACTCGACGGGCAAATTCATGGATGGGATTGATATATCCGGTGACATTGGAAGCGCCGCTGACTGCCACAAGTTGAATCCTACCCGCATATTTCTTTAGTTTTTCATAAAAGTCATTCTTGTCGATCGTCCCATCGGGATTTAATTCCACATGAATGACTTGAGCAACCTTGCGCCAGGGTAACTCATTAGAATGGTGTTCCATAATCGTCGTCAGGACGATAGGCTTCTCTTTACCTAATGCTGGACATTGTAACCGACTGGAAAGCTTGTTTATCGCTTCGGTGGTGTTTTTACAGAATATTACACAACAGTGCTCATCGGCTTTGACAAAATCAGCAATGATATTTCTTGCTTCTTCGAAAACCCAGGAAGAGATTTGCGATTTAAAACCGGTGCCACGGTGGACATTGGAATACCATTTCAAGAATTCACCAACTTTTTTCTGGACCGGCAACAGTGCTGGTGTGCTCGCTGCATTATCAAAATTTATATACCTTCGTCTTGAACCATCTAAAAGTGGAACTTCTTCATCTATACCAATGATCTGTTTTGCTAATTTTTTCAATGATAATTTATAATTTTTGCCAGACATCTTTATCAAGACTCCGGTACTGGATGGCCTCAGCAATATGAGGCACTTTAATTTCTTCGCTTTCCTCCAAATCCGCAATAGTCCGAGCCACTTTCAGAATTTTATCATAGGCACGGGCAGAGAGTCCAAATTTTTCTATGGCCGTTTTGAGCAGATTTTGACACTCCTCATCTATTGTGCAATACTTTCTAATTTCTTTTGCTTCCATATGGGCATTACAGAAGATTTTCCTTTTGGTATCTTTAAACCTTTGAAGCTGAATCTCACGGGCCCGGGTCACTCTCTTTTTGATCTCTTCCGAAGTCTCCCCGCTCTGTGCGGATTTCAATTCATCATATTTCAGAGCCGGAACTTCAATATGGATATCAATACGATCCAGAAGGGGACCGGAGATTTTGGCTCGATAGTGTTGGATTTGGAGTGGCGTACAGCGACATTCGTGATATGGATCGGTAAAATATCCGCAAGGACACGGATTCATCGCCGCCGCGAGCATAAAACGGGCCGGATAAGTTAGGGTCACTTTGGCACGACCGATGGTTACAAATCCATCTTCAAGTGGCTGGCGCAATACCTCCAGCACATTTTTATGGAATTCCGGAAGCTCATCAAGGAACAACACGCCATTATGGGCAAGCGAAACCTCTCCTGGTTTAGGGATATGACCCCCACCGATGATTCCCGCATCCGAAATGGTATGATGAGGTGCCCTAAATGGCCGGGTGCCAATGAGTGATTCGCCCGGTGGCAGAATTCCAGCGACCGAATGGATTTTGGTCGTTTCCAAGGCTTCCTGTAATGTCATCGGGGGGAGAATTGTCACCAACCTCCTTGCTAGCATCGTCTTGCCAGTACCAGGCGGACCAATCATTAAGATATTATGACCACCGGCGGCAGCGATCTCCAATGCCCTTTTGGCATGGTATTGACCTTTGACTTCTGCAAAGTCTATGGGATATTTGGAGACGGCTTTAAATATCTCCTCGCGGTTGACCGTAACAGGATTGACCTGGAGTTCACCATTCAGAAACGCTACGACTTCAATAAGATTGTCAAATCCATAGACATTTATTCCTTCCACAATCGCTGCTTCGCGGGCGTTGGCTGAGGGCAAAATCAATCCTTCAAGTTTGTTTGCTTGTGCCGCAAGCGAAATAGAGATTGCCCCCTTTATAGGCCTCAATGAGCCATCAAGAGATAATTCACCTAAGATAGCGTAGCGTTCCAATCCACTGGTGCGAATGGTTTGGGAAGCGGCAAGGATACCGATAGCAATTGGTAAATCAAAACTTGAGCCCTCTTTTTTTATATCTGCCGGGGCTAAATTCACTGTGATCCGCTTTGAGGGAAAACGAAAACCAGCGTTTTTGATCGCTGCATAGACCCGGTCTTTTGATTCTTTAACTGCGTTATCGGGAAGGCCAACGGTGGTAAAAGCCGGAAGGCCACCCGATAGATCTACTTCTACATTTACCAGATAGCCTTCGATCCCAAATGTAGCACAGGAAAGCACCCGGGAAAGCATGGGTGATTATAATCAAAAAAGATATTATGTCAATTATTTGAAATCTTCCGGCAGTGGGTCAATAACCAACTGGACAGTGGTCCGCCGGGCACGGGAATAATTATTGTAACTTGAAAATTCATATTCGCCAGGGTTCTGAACCAGTCCGCGGGTCACCGGCTGCATGTGGATATACTCAAGCCGTTCTTTTAGTTCATTCATATTTTCGACAATCTCTGCTTCAAAACTCTGCGCCCACACTGTTCCTTCCCGTTTTTTGACTTCGTTATACTTGCGGGCAAAGTTCCCTTTGATCAATTTCATGATTTTAGAGACACTGAACATCTTTCCAGGTTGGATTATTACATAAAATGATTCAGGCATGATAAGATACCCGAAAATTCTGTAATTGAGCATATAGCGATGATAACCGATGGATAAGAGTAAAAACCGTGCCCAGTGGGGATCGTTGAAAATTTCCACACAGTCCTTGGTCGTGGTCCAAATGTAATATATCGCCCCTGGTTTTATTACCCGCTTGGGCATTGCTCCTCCTATTTTAAAATCTGTTCCAACACCTCGCGGTTTAAATTTTTGATGATGAGGATGATTAAATTTAGTAACCGCACATAATCTTCATAAGATATGATACTCGATGCGGTATGGACATATCTTGTCGGTATTCCTAAGGCTAAACTGGGAACACCAAAATTGGTTAAATGGATCGCGCCGGTATCATATCCTCCTTTGATGGAAGTGAGATGGTAAGGAATATTATTTGTCTCAGCGAGTTCAATAACGAAGTCTCTTAAATTTTTATGGGGTATCATCGTGCGGTCATAGATCAGGATTGCAACCCCTGCACCAAGTTTTTCGCTCACCTCAGCACCATTCCCGGGGGTATCCCGACAGATGCTTACATCTAAGGCAAAGGCAACATCCGGTTGAATTAAAGAGGCCGAAGTCCGGGCACCCCTCAATCCTACTTCTTCCTGAACCGTCCCCACGAGATAAACCGTGTTGGGGTGGTCAATCGCCACCAGTTGTTCAAGGGCATCGACAAGGAGTGCACAACCGACCCGGTCATCCCAGGCTTTCGCAAGAAGGAGATCGGTATTCGCCATCGTCTCGAATGCACCCACGGGTGCTATCGGATCCCCGGGCTTTATGCCGAGTTTTTCCGAAACCTGGAATTCCTTCGTTGCTCCCACATCAATATACATCTGCTCGATATCGGGTAATTTTTTACGTTCTTCTGGGGATAATTCGTGAATAGGTTTTAAACCGATGACCCCGGGGATCAATTCACCCTTTTTGTTTTTTATGTGTACCCGCATACCCGGTAAACTCCCATCCCACCAGCCGCCAATGGGTAGAAATTTGATGAAACCTTCTTTGGTTACTTCTTTAACAATAAAACCAATCTCATCCATATGGGCAGCAAACATAATCTTGGGACTTTCGCTTGTTCCTTTTTTCTCGGCAATGATGCTACCGATACGGTCGCGCAAAATGCGGGCATGCCTTTCAAATTTGCTTTTTAATATTGCGACGACATCGTCTTCGTAGCCCGAGATACCAAACGCTTCGGACAGCTCCTTTAAACTTTCTAAATGACTCATTCGTCCTCCCTAAATATCCAGATTTTCCACAAATTTGGCATTTTCTTCAATAAATTTTCTCCGCGGCTCTACTTCATCCCCCATGAGGATGGAAAATAATCGATCGGCTTCGGCAGCGTCTTCCATCGTTACCCTTTTTAATATCCTCCGCTCTGGATCCATAGTCGTTTTCCAGAGTTGCTCAGGATTCATTTCACCCAGACCCTTGTAGCGCTGAATTTCATATTTTTCTCCGGAATGTTTTTTCAAGAATTTCTGTAATTCTTCGTCAGAGTATAAATATTCCTCTTTTTTATCGTAGCGCACTCGATAGAGGGGTGGCTGCGCAATATAAATCACACCCGCATCAATCAACTCTTTCATAAACCGGAAGAAGAAGGTCAAAAGCAGGGTCCGGATATGGGCACCATCGACATCGGCATCGGTCATGATCACAATCTTTTTATAGCGTAATTTAGAGATATCAAAATCTTCCTCCCCGATACCGCAACCGAGGGCAGAGATTAAAGTTCGGATTTCTTCATTGCTCAAGATCTTATTTAAACCACTCTTTTCCACATTGAGGATTTTGCCGCGCAATGGTAATATCGCCTGGAACCGACGGTCCCGACCCTGTTTTGCACTACCTCCGGCTGAATCACCTTCAACTACAAATATTTCACTTTCGTTTGGATTTTCTGAAGAACAATCTGCGAGCTTACCCGGAAGAAATTCACTATCTATAAGGGATTTGCGCCGCGTCAATTCCCGTGCTTTGCGCGCGGCTTCTCTGGATTTTGCTGCCGTGAGCACTTTATTTATGATCACATTGGCAATTCGAGGATTTTCTTCAAGAAAGGCATAGAATTTTTCGTTCATCAAGGATTCGACTGCGCCTTTCGCTTCAGGATTACCTAATTTGGTTTTGGTCTGACCTTCAAACTGTGGTTCTTTTATTTTTATTGATATCACCGCGGTCAAACCCTCGCGGGTATCCTCACCGGTGAATACGAGGTCATCCTTTAATTGATTGTGTTTGCGGGCGTATTCGTTCAAAGTCCTGGTTAATGCCGATTTAAACCCGATGAGGTGTGTTCCCCCTTCGTGGGTGTTTATTGTATTAGCAAAGGTGAAGATATTCTCCAGATAAGAATCGTTGTATTCCATCGCAATTTCAATTTCAATACCGTTTTGTACCTCATGGACATAGAAAGGTTTATGCAAGCGCTGCCTTCCTGAATCAAGGTATTTGACAAGATCCAGAACCCCTTCGGTAGAGTAAAATCTTTCTTTGGTGCCGGATTTCACATCTTCAAAGTCAATCTTGAGTCCTTTATTCAAAAAGGCAATTTCTCTTAGCCGCTGGGCGACAATTTCTTTGTTAAATTCCACTTTCCGAAAGATTTCTTTATCGGGTTTGAAGCGTATCTTGGTTCCGCGCTTTTTGGTCTTGCCAATGACCTTTACCGGCTCTTCGGGTTCACCCCGGTGATAGCGCTGGAAATAAATCTTGCCGTCCCGATAGACCTCTGCTTCCAGAAATTCGCAGAGGGCATTCACCGCCGAGACCCCAACCCCGTGGAGTCCACCGCTGATGCGATAGACTTTATCATCAAATTTTCCACCCGCATGGAGCATGGTCATCACCACTTCAAGGGCGGACTTTTTCTGGGTAGGGTGGATGTCGGTAGGAATCCCCCGACCATTGTCCTCAACCTCCACGATATCTTTATCGATCTTCACAATGATATGATCGCAATGACCGGCGAGTGCCTCATCCACACTATTGTCAACGACCTCAAAGATGAGATGATGTAAACCCCGGATTCCCACATCGCCGATATACATTGCCGGACGGCGCCGGACAGCTTCCAAACCTTTTAAAATTTGAATTTGCGAGGCATCATATTTTTCTTCAACTTTATTTTTCTTTTCTTCTTCCATAATTGCTCCTTAAGTGGCATCCTCCTTTTTAAGGATAAATTTAACATCTTTTAAATGCGCACCTAACTCGTTAAATTTCTTGATGATGTTATTCTTTAAAAGAAATAATTCTACCTGCCATAGAGGGTTATCTACTGCCACATAGAGATTTGCCTGGTTGATATTTATAGCCCGGGCATGACGCGCAATCTTTTCACCTACTATAGCGGGCCACTGTTTCAAGATTTCTATCTCTTTAAGCCGTTCCTCTAAATCGAGCGTTCTCAAAACCCGGGGTAGAATTTTATCCATCTTTTCAGGATATCGCAATTGCCCCTCGCTTTAGCACAATTTTTTTTCTTTCAACAAATGGTAGATCGTCAAGATCCTGAACGGTGGCGAAGAAGATTTGGCCTCTTATCAATTCAAAGATTTTTTTCCGGTGCGCGTGGTCAAGTTCACCAGTTACTTCATCAAGGAGATATACTGGTTCTTGATTTGTCTTTTGTTTTATTATTTCACACTCAATCAGTCTCAATAGGATTGCCAGTAACCGGCATTCACCCTGGGAGGCATATTTTTGTGCCGAACGACCATTTATTTTAATTATGAAATCATCGCGATGGGGACCAATGGTGGTTTCACTTCTTTCCAGGTCTTTACTTTCATTCTTTTTCAGGTCATCAAGGGTTATTTTCAAATCCGGTGCGGAACTGAAATATTCAAATGAAATCTCATCAAGCCCGAGCATCCTGCCTATGGTTTTAATTTTTTCCTGGAGATAAGGGAGGATGCTAAGTCGTTCCTCATAGATTAGATTTGCCCAATGGACGAATTGGTGATTGTAGATTTCCAATAAATCCCGGGAAGGATTTTGCCGGAGCAAGGCATTCCGCTGGCGCAGGATTTTCCGGTATTCACTGAGATTAGCTCCATAAACTGGATGGATTTTGATTAAAAGCCAGTCCAAAAAATTTCTTCTTTTCACTGGGGCACCCCGGATTATCCAGATATCGTTGACCGACATGACCACACAGGGAAGCCAGCCGATGTATTCGCTCAGCCTTTGTTTTTCGTTACCGTTTATTGCCAATTTCTTGGTGCCGTTATAAAAAATAGTTGCCATCGTGGTTGGCGCAAATCCCGTTACCCGCATAAAAGGCGCATTAAATTTAACCATATTCCGGTCGTCATGGGTGCGGAATGAAGTTCCATAAGCGGAAAAGAAAATCGCCTCAAGAAGATTGGTTTTGCCGGCACCATTGTCCCCGGTGATGATGTTCAATCCGGCACAGAAAGACAATTTCGCATCCATCAGATTGCGAAATCCTTCATATTCTAACTCCTGTAGTATCATTGATAATATTATATATATTTTCCCTTAAAAGTCAAGAAAATTTTTGTGTCAAGTCTTGACATTTTGATTATTATTTGTATAATCAACCATGCCTTGGGAAAAGTTCAAAATAAAAAAAATACGCCAGCAGAAGATACGGGAATTGATTGAAACAAAGGAAATTGCTACCCAAGAACAACTTGTTAATGAACTTAAAAAATGCAGTATCCCAGTTACTCAAGCAACACTTTCACGGGATTTACGCGAAATCGGAGTTATTAAGGTCGCGAAAGGGCTGGGGAACTATATTTATAAAATTGCTGAGGAAGTAAATCCCCCAGAAAGGGAATTGAAGAATAAGTTTCTAAATCTGGTCCGGGATATCAAGGATACAGGAAATTTGATTTTGATTAAAACCCCTCCAGGAGAGGCACAGGGTGTAGCACGAGTCATTGACCTTGCTGAGATGGAACACATCCTTGGTACCGTTGCCGGCGATGATACAATTTTGGTTGTTGTTGATTCAGCCGATAATACTAAAAAAGTAAAAAAGCGATTTCAAGATTTGTTGGTGAAGCCAAAGACTGAGTAATATCTCTATCTTCTGATCATCACCATTTTGGCATTTTCATCCCAACATTCACAGGGTTTGAATCGGCCTACGCTGACCTCGTGGTGGCACCTTAACTGTTCTTTTTGTCCTTATGCTAATTCGCCTTTATTAGTAGTATTATTCCGCAAGGCTAAAGCCTTGTCCTACATTGAAATTGTTTTTTAGCATGTAGGGCAAACCTTTAGGTTTGCAATTATTCTTGCATTTTCAATAGAACCACCGTAAATTTTTTGTATTTCATTTCTCCCTTGACATTTCCCCAATTTTAAATATAATTATTCACTTTTTATGAATAATTATGCAAAAAGGAGGCATAATGAAAAAGGTCTTACTCGCCTATTCAGGCGGTCTTGATACGACGGTGGCAATCAAGATGATAGAAGAGAACTATCAGACACAGGTTGCCACCCTGACTGTTGATGTGGGTCAGAATGAGGACATACAGGAGATAAGGGACAAAGCCTTAATGATTGGTGCGGTTCAGGCATTCATCTATGATGCCAAAGAAGAATTTGTCCGGGATTATATCATTCCGGCACTAAAGGCAAATGCCTTGTATGAAGGAGCCTATCCGCTTGCCACTGCACTTGCCCGACCATTGATTGTTAAACATCTTGTAAAGATTGCTGAAAGGATTGGTGCTGATTACATCGCCCATGGTTGCACTGGCAAAGGGAATGACCAGGTACGTTTTGAATGTGGGATTGCCGCATTGAATCCAGATTTGAAAATAATTGCGCCGATGCGGGAATTCAATCTCAAGCGCGATTATGAGATAGAGTATGCAAAGAAGCATAATATTCCGGTTGAAGAGAAGAAATCGGTTTATTCAATAGATGAGAATCTCTGGGGGAGGAGTATTGAATGCGGACCCATCGAGGATGAGACCCGGGAACCACCCGACGAGGCATTTTTGTGGACAAAATCTCCGCAGGAGGCACCAGATGAGCCTGAATATATTGAGATAGAATTTAAACAAGGAGTGCCAGTTTCTTTAAATGGTGTCGCGATGAGCCTTCTTAATCTGATAATACAATTAAATGAAATTGGTGGAAAACATGGTATCGGCAGGATTGACCATATTGAATCGCGACTCGTTGGGATAAAATCCCGTGAGGTCTATGAGGCACCCGCTGCAGTCATTCTCATCAAGGCGCACCAGGATTTGGAAAAACTGGTTCTGACCAGGGATGTCTTACATTTCAAGCCAATGCTTGAGAATTTGTTTTCGGAGCTGGTTTACAATGGTCTCTGGTTCAGTCCGTTGCGCCAGGCAATCTCGGCATTTATTGAAGAAACCCAGAAAAATGTCTCTGGGACAGTCAGGATGAAATTGTATAAAGGTTCGGCAACGGTTGTGGGTCGTTCATCAGAAAAGGGGCTTTATTTAAAGAATCTCGCGACCTATGAAGGGATTGATGAATTTGATCAGACACATTCCAAGGGATTTATTGAGATATGGTCATTGCCGCTTAAAGTTTATTCAAAGGTCTCGGCAGAACAAAAAGTGTTTTCAGAATCAGGAAAACCAGTTGTCCAGGTACCAACAATATAGGAGAAAAAAATGTCTGATGAAAAGAAAAAATCAAAAATCCCGGACATAAAGCAAAGGGTTCCGGGAAAGAACGGAAGTAAGATTATTGAAATGGAAGAAAAATATCTTGCAACCACGACCAAACATCTTCCTCTTGTGATAAAAAAGGGGAAAGGTTCAATCGTAGAAGATGTTGATGGGAATAAATTTATCGATTTTACGACCGGCGTTTGTGTGACAAATATTGGCATTGGACATCCGAAGGTTATAAAGGCGATCAAAAATCAGATCAAAGATTTTATTTATTTTGCGGGAACCGATTTTTCGTATGAGGTGCAGGCAAATCTTGCTAAACGGTTGACCGAAATCACCCCGGGAAAATTTCCCAAAAAGGTCTTTTTCGCCAATTCCGGGGCAGAGGCGGTTGAGGCAGCAATAAAGATTAGTAAGTGGTCAACAAAACGGAACCAATTCATAGGTTTTATTGGTGGGTTCCATGGCAGGACCATGGGTGCAAATGCATTTATGGGTTGTAAGGTGGTCCAGCGTGAAAGGTATTTTCCAATGATGCCAGGGGTCTGGCAACTGCCTTATGCCTATTGCTATCGGTGTGCATACCATGAGGAGTATCCCAAATGTGATATCTGGTGTGCAAAGATAATTGAAGAGGTATATTTCAAACAACTCGTCTCTCCTGAAGAGATCGCGGGAATACTTGTTGAACCGATACAGGGTGAAGGTGGATATATCGTGCCACCGGATGAGTTTATCCAGGAATTGAGAAAGATTGCGACAAAATATGGGATTCTTTTGATTGATGATGAGGTACAGACCGGGTTGGGAAGGACCGGGAAATTCTTTGCAATAGAGTATACGGGTGTTATCCCGGATATTATCACGATGGCAAAAGGACTGGCATCAGGTCTACCAATCGGTGCAGCGATCTACGATGCAAAATTTGATTTCAAGGTAAAAGGTGCCCATTCAAATACCTTCGGCGGCAATCCAGTATGTTGCGCTTCTGCGCTTGCAACACTGGAAGTGATAGAAGAAGAACAACTGGTTGCTGCAGCAAATGAAAAAGGAAAATATATGAAAAAGCGTCTTGAGGAATTGAAGTCAAAATATGAATTCATCGGTGATGTGCGGGGGCGGGGAATGTTTATCGCCTGTGAATTTATTACCGACCCATTTACCAAGAAACCGAATGCAGAACTTGCTGACTATATAACCGAATACTGCTTCCAGAAAGGGCTTGTCCTTATGCCCTGCGGATTTTCTTCCATCCGATTTGTTCCTGCTTTAAATATTCCGATGAGCCTGCTTGAAAAAGGATTTGGTATCTTTGAATCTGCCTGCGCTGAGGCCGCAAATAAATATGCGAAAATCAAGAGTGCCTAAGAACAAAAAAAATCCCGTCTGGCAGAAAAGGGTCAAAAGGAGAGTATGCCGACAGGTTCTGCTATTTACTGATTCAACTATGGATGACCAAAATCTTGTTGAATATGATATAGCCTGTTCTTTGGCCCATGCCGTAATGTTGCGGAAGCAGCGGATTATCTCAGCATCTGAATTCTTAAAGATTAAGACCGGACTCAATAAAATATTGAGTGACTTTAAAAGAGGGAAATTTAGATTAGCAACGGAACTTGAAGATGCCCATATGAATGTGGAGTTCCAGTTGAGGAAAGAAATCGGTTTGATTGCGGAAAAACTACATACCGCGCGGAGCAGAAATGATTTGATTGCGACTGAATTGCGGATGTATTGTCGGGATGCGGTTAAAAAGATATTAAAAGGCATTGTTGGTTTGCAAAAGGAAATCTTAAATCAGGCAGTGAAATACCAGGATGTAATCATTCCTGGTTACACCCATCTCCAGCAGGCGCAGCCCATGCTCGTTTCTTTCTACCTTGCCAGTTACTTCTATAAATTCCAGCGTGATTTTGAACAATTGGCGCTGCTCAATAAATGGATAAATGTTTCACCATTGGGTAGTTGTGCATTTGCCGGGACATCAATTCCAATTGATAGAAGGTTCCTTGCAAAGAGACTCGGCTTCAATAAAATTTGTGAGAATGCCCTTGATGGCGTGTCAGACCGGGATTTTATGATAGATGTTTTATACTACATTACGCGGCTGATGCTCCATATCTCCATGCTGGCTACTGATTTGATAATCTTCAGCACTAATGAATTTAAGATTGTGGAATTTGATGATGCGGTTGTCACCGGTTCAAGCATTATGCCTCAAAAAAAGAACCAGGATGTATGTGAATTATTGCGGGCAAAGTCCGCAAAGGCAATCGGAAATTTGACAGGTGGGCTGGTGATTATAAAAGGGATAACATCATCTTATAACCGTGATTTACAGGAATTGAAGCCGATACTCTTTAATCAAATTAAAGAATGCCTTGACTGTCTGAATATTCTAAGGGTGGTCTTGCTTAATACAAAATTCAAATCCAATAGAGACTGGCTGAAAACTCCAAATTTCATTTGTGCCACGGATCTCGTTGAATTCTTTGTAAAAAATGGCTACCGATTCCGCGACATATATAATCTCATTGCTGAATGTATAAGGGAAACTAATGGTGAGGTCCAGAATTTTATACGCCTATTAAGTCATAAGACAAAATTTTCACCTGAGATAATTGCTGATAAGATGAGACCTGAATTCTCGGTACGGGCAAAGATTTCTGAGGGTAGTACTGGTTTAAAGAATGTAACACAGTCCATTAGTGAGATAAAGAGATACATCGCCAAAAATTTACAATGGGTGAGATATAATGTCTGATACATAATACAGAATTTATTTGCAAGGCTGAAGCCTTGTCCTATATTGAGTATGCAATAAGGAAAAATGTATGGCAAACCTTTAGGTTTGCATAAAAATTTATCGTCTACGCATTGAAACAGATAATGGATAATACCGTTTAAGAACCTGGTGCTTGAAATAGAAAACATTGTAAATATAATCAATGCGAAAGGAGCATTTGATGAAAAATATAAATGTAGCTATTCTGGGTGGTGGAAATATTGGTTCGGCAATCGCTATTGGTCTTGTGAAGTCTAAAAAATATAAGCCAGAGCAGATTGTGATAACAAGACGTAGGATTGATGGTCTGAGTGATTTGAGAAAAAAAGGCTTTAATGTAACTACCGATAATCGAAATGCAGTTAAAAATGCTAAATATATTTTTCTCACGGTACGGCCTGATGAAATAATGCAACTGCTTGGCGAGGTTAAAACTGTTCTTCAATCCAGCCACCATATATTAATTTCGGTGGTGACCGGAGTTCCGATTAGTGCGATTGAGGAAAAAATTGGCAAGAAACTACCAATTATCAGGGCGATGCCTAATACTGCTATTGCCGTGCAAGAATCGATGACCTGCCTTGCCTTCAACAAAAAAGCCGAACCGCACATTAATTTTATAAAGGAACTTTTTGATACACTGGGTAGGACTAAAATAATTCCTGAAGATGATATGATTGCGGCGACCGCCCTGTGTGCCTGTGGTGTTGCATTCTTTTTAAGGGGGATAAGGGCAGCGGCACAGGGCGGGATTGAAATAGGTTTTCATCCTGAAGACGCAATATTTATGTCGGCACAGACCGCACTCGGTGCGGCAAAATTATTGCTTGAATTTAATCATCATCCAGAGCAGGAAGTGGATAAAGTAACAACCCCGAGGGGCTGTACAATTGCCGGATTGAATCAAATGGAGCACGAAGGATTCAGTTCTGCAATTATCCAGGGGATAAAGACCTCTGCGGAAAAGGCAGGGCAGTTGTTTAAAAAATCATAAATCAAAATCTGGGATTCACGATATTGCTGTATATTGAGCCGAATGTGTAAGAGAGACCAATTGATGCATAATAAGAATATTGGGTCGCAAGTAATCTTTTCTGCAGGATGATTTCTTCTTCAGTCAATTCTTTCTTAGGCAACGATAACTGGTCGTGAATCATTGAGACATAGGAATAGACCTTGAATGACAAACCTTTAACAATGGGAAGGGAGATATCGGTAAACAGTGTCAGGCGATTTTTTTTGAAATCGTGGAAATAATGGGAACCCTTTAGACGGAGATTGATTGAGCCCCATTTTTGAATAATGTTGGTTTCTATCGAGGCTGATTCTTTGAATAACTTTTCTTGGAGTTTATTGAATATCGTTGTATCATAATATTCATAATAGACATATCCAATATCATAAAGGATCGTTAATTTTCGTGTTGAGGATTCTCGGTAAGGATAGATGTTATACTCAACCGCCGGTGCAACGCCACTGCTTATCAGAACATTTTCGTAGGTTGAAGAGTAGAAAGACAGATAATAACCTGCAGAAAAATGGTCACCCAGACTGATGACAAGGTTTGTTGAGCCATCATAACTTTTTGACTCATTGATAATCGTTGTGGTATCGTTCAATTTGTAAATGTTTTTTGTGTAATAATAACTCAGGTAATTGAGAATCTTCCATTCTTCCAGCACTTTATTTGCCGAGAATGTGGAATATAGATTATTGAAATTATATTTTTGCTGTCCGCTAAAATAACCGTTAAGACTGATACTGAATACCCAGTTGTGCCAGGGGTCTTTGGGTTTTAATGTAATCTTTTTTTCTGGAACTAATATCTGTAATTTCTCACCGATGGGTGTTCGGGCAAGATAACGGACAAGGCCTAATTTCAATCTTTTTGTAATTTCTCTTCGGATTGTATCATCCGAATCGGATATCAACGCAATATACTGCAGGGTATCAGCCATTCCGGAGTAATTCTGTTGACCCGTAAAATAGATACTATATTCTGTTCCTTCCCCTGCGGTTGCCCTTTTTGTTATCAATATATAAATATCCGCATCTTTACGTTCAATCACATAATTCACATAGGGAATTTCTTGTTTGATGAAATCCATGTCTATCCATTCACAATCAATAAAGACCCGAGGTGACTCTATTTCGGTCAAGCTATCAGCAACCTGGGCAAATAGGGGAAAGATTAATAAAGTGGTAAGTGCCAGATACTCTAAATCTTTCAGCATTGTGCCTCCATTTTAATAAGGTATATTACACAAAATTAGTATAATGTCAATAAAATAATAATATTTGTTATTATGACAGTTCACTTAACGGCAATATTAAACTATTTGTGGGTGAAAAATGAAGCATTTTTCCATCTAAAGCAATTTTCAAAAATCAACTTTGTCTGCTCGGCAGAAAGAGTGTATTCTTGACATCTTGAAAATTTTTATTATAATTAGAATTAAAAGCGGCAAAGGCAAAGGATGTAAGGAGGTATAGATGAAAGTCTTAAAAATACTGTTACTAAGCAGTGCACCGGTCATTCTTGTATGGGGGGGGTATACGTTTGATTACTCTCCTGGTGAATTTTCTTTTTATAAAGAGAATGGGTTTGACCGGATAAGTGCACCTAAGTTCAGCCTTTGCTGTAAACCCGGGACACCTGAGTTACCCGCAGTCTATCTTAATTACATCATTCCACCCAATGCAAAGGCTGATTCTATAATTGTTTCCCAGTTCCAACTCGTTCAGATCCCTAGTGAGTACTATATTTATCCTACGCAATCGCCGCGGGCCATTGGTGAATCTGTACCCTGGGTTCCCCCTGATACTTTGATCTACAATTCTGATAGTCTCTTTCCTGGTAAATTTATTAGCATTATTGGTAGTGGAATTATGGATGGTGCGCGGATCATTACGGTGGAAGTAAAACCACTCCAATATCGTCCAAAGACAAAACGACTTTTTCTTGCAAGGCAAATCAGTTTTGAATTTTCTTTTGGTCCAAATGCGCTACCGGAATTAAGACCGCAAGTCAGGGGAAGGTATGAACAGTTGGTCTATGACCAAGCACTCGCAAAAGTTGTTGTAAATGATTACGAAATTTCTGCTTATTACATGAGACCAACATTGGTTGATGAGTCCGCATTAATGACGAGCAATTTCGCACCATGAGTGATAATTACGCCCGAGTGGTTCAAACCTTATTTCCAACCTTAGGCTGATTGGCTTGTTGACCAGGGATTGCCAACTGTAATGGTCACACCAGAATGGATATATGAGCATTTTTCAGGTTGCGATAATGCTGAAAGGATTCGCAATTACATAAAATACTGTTATATGGAATGGGGTGGAACTTATTTCATCCTCGGGGGAGATGCTGAATTTTTACCGGTGAGATATGCAACATCTACGGATAAAAATCCTGGCGAGCCTATCCCAGTGTCTGATTCTATTCCCTGTGATATGTACTATTCTGACCTTACCGGAAACTGGGATGTAGACGGTGATTATGTGTGGGGTGAATTGAGTCAGGATCAGGCTGATCGATTCCCTGAGGTCTTTGTCGGTAGAATTCCTGCGTGTTGTCCCAATGAGGTTACCAACTGGGTATGCAAGGCACTGAACTATGAGATTGCACCGGGTTTCCAACCAGATAATCTTATAACTGCCTTATGGATCTATAATCATGAAGTAGGTGAGGGTTTTGCTTATAATGAGTTTCCGTCCTATTTTTCCCATCGTAATTGTGAAGACCAATATGCCTCTGTGGTGATAAATGAATTCAATTCAGGATATGGTATTGATAGATTGCCATGGCGATGTGAATCTGTTTGCTTCCAGATGGCCTCAGCCTCGCTCCTATATCTATAGTTATCTCCAGACACCAAATGGCCATGCTGGTTTGAATGAATTGAATAATTACAATAAGTATTTTGTTTGTTATTCAATAAGTTGCTGGAATGGTGCTTATGACACACTTGCTCACGGGGATTTGCTGATTACTGACACCTGTATTGCGGATGGTTTTGTCGATACCTATGCAGACAAAGGGGCCTGTGCTTATCTTGGTAATACAAGGGATGGTCAGTTAGACTATGCTGATGTCGGACCATCTCATGCAATTCAGCATAGCTTTTATGATGTTTTGTTTACCCAGAACAATAGTCCATTTAATGATAATGCGTTTTCCAGATTAGGTATTGCAGAAGCGCTTTCAAAGAGTCTTTTGCCGGATACTAATTGGTTGTATCTATGGCGATACCGGTATGTCTGCTATTCCCATAACCTCTTTGGCTCACCGTATACAGAAGTCTGGACGAATACACCGCGTAATCTTATTGTTTTTCATCCCATCCAGATTCCAGTAGGACAACAAACACGATTTAGAGTTCGGGTTAGGGATGCTATAACAAACAGTCCTGTTCCTTTTGCCAAGGTTTGCTTGAATAAGCCTGGGGATATTTATCTGATTGGTTACACTGATCTTACCGGATTGGTTACCTTTAATATTACACCTCAGACAGTAGGGATACTAAAAGTAACGGTCACCCGCTCTCATAATCTTAGCGATGATTATATTCAGTATTTACCTTCCAGGACTACCTGCCAGGTTGGTTGGCCTGGTGGTGAACAGAGTTCGGATGCACAAGAGATTATTCCTGCGACCCTCGGTATTACCGAGTTACCAACCGTGATTAAGGATAATATAACAATAAAATACAGGGTTCCGATTCAAAATAATATTTCAATCTCAATTTATAACTCAATCGGTGCATGCGTGTGGGAATGCAATCAAAAGGTATCTTTCCCTGGTTATTACACACAGCGAATAGATTTAAAAAATTTGACAAGTGGCATTTACTTTCTTGTCCTTACACAGGGTAAAGAAAAAGTGAGCAGAAAAATTATTATTACAAAATAAATGAAAAACAAAATGCCATTGCCGCTCTTCATAAAGGAGTTAAGATGAAAAAATGTTTGATATTCTTTATCTTTGTATTGGGGTCTGGACAGGCTATGTGGGAAAGAGAAGTGATTGATACAGTGAGTTCGCCAAGTAACTTTGCTGTTTTTAACTCTCTGGCACTTGATACCAGTGGTATTCCTGGTGTTGTTTATTGCGACGATGCTATACACAAGATTTTTTATGCACGCCGGCTTGAAAATGAATGGCAAAAGGAAATTGCTGATAGCGGATTCTCTGTTAGTTTTGGATATTCACTCATCTACGATAACAATAACATTCCCCATATGAGTTATTACCGGGTAAATGACCAGAATTCCCAATATACCCTTTTGTGTTATGCATTTCGGGATTATAATGGCTGGCATATTTCGGTCATTGACACAATTTGGTATAGATTCCCGGGTTGGACTGATATTAAGAGTTCTATTGCCCTTGATACCCTGGGATTGCCGGGCATTGCCTATATTCAACATGATTCCATAGAGGCGCAGTATATCAAATATGCCCATTATAATGGCGTCATCTGGGAGATATCAACGGTAGAGTATAATGGACAGTCAGATTCCCGTGATTGGAGTCCGACATTAAAATTTGACAAACACAATATACCGCATATTGCATTCAGGGAGCAGATTGGTTATGGGGTTAACTCCTTAAAGATATACACTTATGATAGTCTTAATAACTGGGTAATGAAGTGGATAGAGTATATTGATTTAAGTGCGCCATCCTTGGATTTTGAACTTGATAAAGACCAATATCCCCATCTTGCATATGATGCAGGTGGTGACCTTGAGTATAGGTGGTGGGATGGTTCAACCTGGCATATAGATACACTTTTGACTATTGGCTGGGTAGGTGTGAGGATAGCGCTTGAACTGGATAATTATGATCGTCCCCATATTGCCGTTAAGCCAGCGATGCAGTCAAAAGCCATCTACTATTATAAAGATATCACATGGCATGTGAGTTTGCTTTGTGATTCATCAGACGGGGTATTTACTTGTGACCTCGGCTTGGAGATGGACAAATATAATACCATCCATGCGGCATATTCGTGTGATTCATTTATTACGGGATTTTTCAAGCACGCTTGGCGCGGGCTTGTAGGAATAGAAGAAGTGGGTACAAGATACACGATGCAGGATGCAGGGTTAAATATGAAGGTCTATCCGAGCGTTTCATACGGGTTGTTAAGCATTGAATACAATCTCAGAAATGGTTGTGATGCTGAACTTATAGTATATGATATAACAGGTGCAACGAGAAAATCAATAAAGATTGGCGAAAGTGAGTCAGGAAATTATCGGAAGATATTAAACTTAACTAACCTTTCTGGTGGTATCTATTTTCTTGTTATCAGACAGAATAATAAACAAGTTTCAAAAAAATTCATTCTTGTAAAATAATATACACCAATAGCGGAAAGCATGAGATTCGGATTTAATTGAAAGATAATCCATAATTACGATAATAACCGTCTATAAGAAAGCCTGTCCTAAGATTATTTTTTTATTCAAAAATGGACAAGTCGTGAGGTAGGATTAATTTTCTGACCCGTATTGCTTAAATTTAAAATCTGGATATAATTACCAGAAACTTAAAAATATGTTGATATTATTGATTTTAATAAGCGATTTTATTACGGTTATACCTGATATGAATCTTGATTCGGTCTTTATGGGTGCAAAGACCAAAGATACAGTTTTTATTAAAAAAGGAGTTTTTAGTGCCCGGGCAGAACCATATATAGAAAAGATATGTGGGAATTGTGTCGAGCCTTTGACCGAAGTAAAAACCACGGCTGGATTTCATATTAAAAGTAAATCGCTGGTAATAATCGGTGAAAAACGGGATAGCACTGTCTTGGTCACAAATGCGGGTTATGGCTTACTTTTTGAAGACTGCGAAAGTGTCTATCTTTCAAATCTCACCATAACCGGTGGCAGAAGGAGCCCTGATGGCAATGCGACCGATGCCGGGATTGTGGTCAAAAATAGTAAGGTACTCATTGATAATGTGGCAGTGATTGATAATACCCATAGAATTGATACGGTGGTCGTTGGGATTGGTGGCATATTCGGCAGGGAAGGGGCAGAGATTTATATCCGTAATTGTTATATCTATAACAACACCTGGGATGGAATTGCCCTTTATCGTGGGGCGAGTGCAGTAATAACTGATAATATTATTAAAAAAGGCAGGGGTGCAGGGATCGGGATAACCTGGGATGCGAATGCCTTGGTCTATCGCAATTTTATCTCTGAATACTGGAAAGGGATAGGTTGTTTTGGAAATTCAAGTGCGGTGGTGATGAATAATGCGGTATATGACAATTTAGGCTGGGGGATCATTGCCACCGGCAGTTCATATATGAAGGTTGTGAATAATGTGATTTATCATAATGGCAATTGTGGATTTGCGGTATGGGATTCAAATGCGACCGGTATTTTTGAAAACAATATCGTTGCTGAGAATGGTTGGAAAGAAGAATGGGTATGCCCCTGTGTCGGTGCCTGGATGAATGGGGTCTCAGAAAAATTCCCCATCAGATTTAATAATTTCTGGAATAACAAAGCAGGGAATTATCAGGGAATGGATGACCAGACTGGTAGCAATGGGAATATCTCTGTTGACCCGAAATTTGATGGAATGACCTTTATCTTGAAGAAAGACTCGCCCTGTATTGATGCGGGTGATACATTGATTATTGATTTGGATGGTTCGCGTTCAGATATGGGAATATATGGTGGACCAAGGGCAAAGAAAATAGAATAATATGCGTGAATTGCTTGCTCTAAAAAAATACTTCAAAAAATACTCGTGGCAGATTCTAATCGGCGTTATTGCCCTTGTCATAATTGACCTTTTGCAGTTATTCGTTCCGAGGGTTTTAAAACTGGCGATAGATGCCCTTGCCCAGGGTAGGGCAACACCTAATTTGCTTGGTCATTATTTCTTTTTGATAATGGTGATAGCGATCGGCATTGCATTTGGTAGATTCTGGTGGCGCTATCTACTCATCGGCTCGGCACGAAGAATTGAAAAAGAACTACGAGAAGATTTTTATAACCATTTGACAACCCTTGATACAAGTTTCTTTGATACCCATAAGACCGGTGATTTAATGGCGCATGCGGTGAATGACATAAATGCAATAAGAATGTCCATCGGCTTTGGACTGGTTATTTTAGTTGATATATTTGCATTGGGTATTGCCTCATTGGTGATGATGATTCTGATCAGTCCACGCCTTACGCTATATTCACTTTTACCATTTCCATTTATTGCGTTTTTCTCTACTTATTTTGGCCGTTTCATCCATAGGCTGTTTGAAAAAGTGCAGGCGTCTTTTTCTGACCTCACCGAACGGGTGCGTGAGAACCTTTCTGGAATCAGGGTAGTAAAATTATTCGTCCAGGAAGATGCTGAAATAGAAAAATTTAAAAAAGTAAGCCAGGATTATGTGGATAAGAATATGAAGTTATGGAAGATACTTGCATTATTCTTTCCAATTATAATGGGATTGGCAGGTATTGGCGAGGTGATTGTTTTAGGACTGGGTGGTAGATATGTGATTATCGGTGCAATCTCAGTGGGTTCTTTTGTTGCATTTATGGTCTATTTACAAATGCTGGTCTGGCCGATGATGGCGATCGGCAGGGCGATAAATATGTTCCAGCGTGGTGCTGCATCCCAGGGAAGGCTGAACCGGATATTCAGGACACAGCCAACGATAAAAAGCGGCACTCATTCAATAACTAATGCCGAAGCGAAGATCGAATTTAGAGATATAACTTTTACCTATTCTGGTAAAGAAAAACCTGCATTGAGTAATATCAATCTTGTTATAGAACCGGGTTCTTTCATCGGCATCACCGGTCCGATTGGTTCTGGAAAATCAAGTCTTGTCCATTTGTTGTTAAGACTTTATGAACCACAGCATGGTGTAATTCTGCTCAATGGCATTGATATAAAAGAATACAAAATTGATGAACTGCGTAAGAATATTGCCTTTGTTCCTCAGGATACATTTTTATTTTCTGAGTCAATAAAAGATAATATCCTGTTTGGTAATCAAAAGGCGAGTTTGCAGGAAGTAGAGAATGTGGCAAAGATTGCCGAAATCTATGATGAGATAATGGAATTTCCGGATAAGTTTGAGACGATTGTGGGGGAGAGGGGTATTACCTTGAGTGGTGGGCAGAAACAAAGGATTGCCCTGGCACGGGCACTGATTCTTAAGCGACCGATTTTGATTCTTGATGATGCGTTTTCTGCGGTAGATGCAAATACCGAACAGAAGATTGTGAAAAATCTAAAATCAGAAATGGCAAATCGCACGACAATAGTTATCTCCCATCGACTTTTTGCGATAAAAGAGGCAAAGTTGATTGTTGTGCTTGATGAGGGTAAGATTGTGGAAAGAGGAACCCATCAGGAATTGATCAAACAGCGTGGTCTGTACTATAGTATTTATAAAACCCAGCAACTTGAGATGAGACTGGAGAAGATATCAGCCCCTCACCTGTCCTCTCCCTTGAAGGGAGAGGATAAAGGTGAGGGTGGAAGTAGGACGGTGTCTAAATGATACACGAATTCCATACTGAAGAAAAAGATCTCGGCAGGGTATTTGACCGAAGACTGATTGCCCGATTACTGGGGTTACTCAAACCTTACCTCAAATATCTTATCATTTCTTTTGTCCTTCTAATCATTGCTGCCCTCGTTGAACTCGTCTTTCCCAATATTATGAGATTTACGATTGATAGATATATAACCAAGACCGGATACAAACTTTATGTTGAATACGATAAAAAATTGCCGAAACTTGGTGAGAATCTTTATTTCATAACCCAATCCCAACTCTCCAAAGTCTCACCCGACACCGTTCACAAATGGCAGAAAGAAAATCTTCTATCAAAAGAACGATATTATTACTTATATAAAAATGAGATTGATAAAGATGCCCAATCGTTGATAAGTAATAATCCCGAAGTCTTTGAACAATATGAAAATTTGATAATTGCACCCTATGATAAATTTGCAAAGATAAATTCATTGGATTTGCTGAAAATTAGAAAGAATGATTTGAACGGCGTGTTTAGAATGGCACTTATCTTTCTTGCCATTATCTTTTTAGGCGTAATTGTCAATTTTAGCCATCTCTATCTGATGCAATATGCCGGCCAACTCTTTATGCATTCGTTGAGAATGAAGGTCTTCCAGAAACTCCAGGATTTAGACCTTGCATTTTTTGACCATAATCCGGTGGGCAGGCTCGTTACCCGTGCAACAAACGATGTTGAGGCGATAAATGAGGCGTTGACGAGTGTCTTTGCAACACTCTCAAGGGATATATTACTATTAATTGGAATTGTTGTTATTCTAATTGCGATAAATATCAGACTTGCCCTGATTACATTTATTGTCGTGCCCCTGGTTGTAGTATTGACTTCATACTTCAGGATTAGAGCCCGAGAGATTTATCGCCTTGTGCGCCGGAAACTTGCCCGGTTGAATGCGACATTACAGGAAAATATTTCAGGTATGCGGGTGATAAAGGTATTTGCAAATGAGAAAGAGAGCCAGCAAAAGTTTGATGTGATTAATCGGGAATATCTATCAGCAAATTTAAAAGAAGTTACACTTATGTCATTCTTCAGACCGCTGATTGAAGTTATAAGTTCGCTGGGGATAGGGCTTGTTCTGTATTATGGTGGAGGAAGGGTAATCACCGGCAATCTTTCGCTCGGTATTCTTGTGGCATTCTTGACCTATGTAGAGATGTTCTTCAGACCGATAAGGGAATTGACCGAATCTTATACAATACTACAATCCGCAATGGCATCAAGTGAAAGGATATTCCAGTTGCTTGATGAAGAGATAAAGATAACTTCATTGCCTGGTGCTAAAGAACTGACTGAGGTCAAAGGCGAGATTGAATTTCAGAATGTTTGGTTCAGTTATGATGAGAAAGAATGGGTTTTAAAAAATGTGAGCTTCAAGATCAAACCCGGTGAGAAAGTAGCATTTGTGGGTCCAACAGGTGCAGGCAAGACTTCAATAATAAGTTTGCTCTCCAGGCTTTATGAGATACAAAAGGGAAGAATATTGATTGATGGTGTTGATATCAGGGATATAAAACTTGAATCACTACGTTCAAAGATTGGTGTGGTGATGCAGGATGTATTCTTGTTTTCCGGTGATATAAAATCAAACATCCGATTGAATCTACCGATTGAGGATGACCGGGTAAAGGAAATTGCCGCATATATCAATGCGGATAAATTCATTGACCGGTTTCCCCATAAGTATGACGAAATGGTGATGGAAAGGGGAGTGACACTCTCTACTGGCGAGCGCCAGTTGCTCTCATTTGCAAGGGTTTTAGCATTCAATCCGAAAATCTTGATTCTGGATGAGGCAACAGCAAGCATTGATGCGGAGACCGAGCAGTATATCCAGGATGGATTGAAGAAATTGATTACAGGCAGGACTGCAATAATCATTGCCCACCGATTGAGCACAATAAAGGATGTGGATAGGATATATGTCCTACATAAAGGAGAGATAAAAGAAGTCGGAACCCATCAAGAGTTGCTGGCAAAGAAGGGTGTATATTATCACCTTTATCAATTGCAGGCAATGCAGTAAATAATCGCAGGAAATGCAGTATCGCCCCGACGGTGTCGGGTCTTGCAGTATCGTTCCACTTGCAGAAAACGCAAAAAAAGAATATGAGGATTAAAGTTAAAGTACTGTAGTGGCAGAGATTGCTCTGCAAAATGGAGTACATCAACTTGTGGATGAAGAGTAGAACTGGAGTGCACCAGCTTGCTGATGCGTTGTTTAGTCGTTTAATTAAATCGGCTTGCGTAATATAGTTTATTTTTCTTCTATTTTCGGTGGTACCGGTGGATTAAGGTCAACGACAATCGGTTTTAATATAACCAGAAAATCCTTAGCGGTATCAACCTCATATGTGCGTGAGAATAGAAATGGCAATATTGTGCCGAGAATCGGAGTTTTTCTCTTTATTTTCACTTTTTCTGTTTTCTTAAAACTGCCCAGCAGGAATTCCTGACCATTCTTTACTATTACCGTGTTTTGAACTTGCTGTCCAAGTTCGCTCGGACTCCCACCAATAACCTCACCCAGGCTCGTGATTTTTGCTTTTACATCAAGTCTTAAGTAGTCATTATCACCTAAAGAAGGGGTTACTTCAAGATAAAGACCAGCATTCAATTCCGAAGTTTCATAGATATTAGCATAACTTGAATAGCGTGCTACATAGGTCACCCGTGAACCATCTAATAGAATACCGGTCTTGTTGTTGATCGTAACTATTTGTGGTGTATTCGTTATTTTGCCAATGTCATTTTCCTGAATAATTTTTAATAGGTCACCAATAGATATGGTATGCTGGATAAAGCCGTTTAACGCAGTATGAATGCTTTTTTCTTCTGCTTCGTTACCCTGATATTGCCTTTTCACTTGATATGCATCAACTAATAGTTGCTCGCTAATTCTTGTGTTATCCAAAAATTTCTGCCAATCAAAACCCAATTCCTTCATTCTTGAATTATTGAGTTCTACTATTTTGGCTTCGACCACAATCTGCCTTGGTGCCACATCTAAAAATTCAATCATATTTTTTGCTTCAGAAATCGAAATTGAGTCTCCGGTGAGCAATAATTGATTTGTTGAGTTATTGACAAGAAGTTTGACATCACCCTGTTTTGTTTTAAGAATATAATTATCATCCAATTGTCTTTGTTTTAGAAGATTATCAACAAGTTCATCCGGTGAAATGAATTTTAATGATGCAATCTTAGTGTGTAAATTCTGTTTTTGGGTTTGCGATTGTGCAGAGTTTATGAAGACTACAATCAGTAGAAAAATGAAGGTTTTTAGAAAATGTTTACTCATTTAAACCTCCCTGGTTAGAGTTTATACAAGATTTTTTGCTGTCAAGTGGAGAATAAGGCAATCACAATATAGGAAAGAAAGAGGAGAAATTAAATTAATAGCCTTTTCTACACAATCAAACCACTTTTTAGTTGATTATAACTATTTTTTTAACTATTTCTGCAGAACCTGTTTTTAGGACTATAAAATAGACCCCACTTTTTACTTTATTCAAATTCCATACAGGTTCAATGTTTGTGGGAAAATCATATACAAGACTTCCCTGCACATCATATATTTTTAATGAGAATTTTTTGCTTTTTATTAACTCTTCAGGCAGGAGAATTTGCACCCTATCTTTGGCAGGATTGGGTTGGCAGGAAAAGATTGGTGAACTATGATGGGATATTGAAAATTCTTCCTTTATACCGCCTCCTGGTTTCACATACATAGAATCAACCTTCCAGTATTGACCATCAGGACCAAAAAATCCAGACACCGGCTCCTTTTCTATTATGAACAATCTATCATCAGCCCAACTCCGAGAATAAATCTTGCCATACCCTTCTTTCTTTGCTCTTATTCTTAACCAATAATTGAAAGAATCACGCGGAGCAAGACGGACAGAATAAGGGTAGCCACCTCGCCATTCAATTATCTCATAACCAGAAAGATTAGGTGTGTGTATAACCTCGCCAATGCCCGGACCAGTCCCCTGCCATCCGATAATATCAAACTCAAGTGTATCCACTGCTGATAGTATTCCAAACCTATAAGGCGAAACAAGACCTGTATTGCCCAACCAGAAACTCAAATTTGTATCAGTATTAACATATGTGGTCTCAGGAAATATAGGCTTAATAGCTAAATTACAGGGACCTAATTCATAATCAGGATAATTAACATAAATGGGATTTGTGCAGTATTCATAATCACCTACAACACTTCTTAACTCCACACGCATAAAATTTGTGTCATTGGCAGTGTAAGTTCTCTGCCATTCGTAATCGTAATCACCACCAAAAATAATTGTATGACTATAAATTTCACCTTCTTTTGAAAATACCAGAACTCTGTCAAAGGGGTCGGCGTCGTCAACCTCAAGTCTAAATTTAATTGTTTTACTGCCAGTTTTGATTGAAACATTCTCTCCCATAATCAGGTCCATAACATTGTTATTATTCGTGTCCGCATAAATATACAATCTGGAGTCATCCATTTCATCACAAGCCATCACTCTGCCTAATTTCAATGCCTTCAATATTGTATCAGGATGGTTTGAACGGGCAAAGACAGCAGAATGAGATGTCAGTGGGTGTTCTCCAGGAATATTGCCGTGATAATCAGAATTCCCAACACCTGCGATTCTTTTTCCACCGCATAATAACTGCTGCCACCAGGCTACAGCCTCTGGATCACTACGGTATTTTTTTTCAGGAAACCAGGTGAAATTATTGAATATTTCAATTACATCAATACCTGGGTCCAAAATCGGATACCGGTCCCAGCCCATTCCAAGTTCATCGTCACAGGGATGGTTTATTTGCACTAAACCACCGCGATATGTAGCATCGTCAATCATTTGAAAGATTGAACCATGATAAAAAGTGTTTGCACCTTCAGGTCCTAAAATATTTGCATGACCAGAGTCGGTCGTCCATTCGGTGCCTCTTATTGGCTCACAATTTCCTGTTCTATGAAAGGCAGTATCATAACACGCTCCCAGTGTATCATGGTCAGTGATAGCACAAAAATTTCCGCCTTCGTTATTCACGAGATGCAGAAGTTCTGATACGGTATGAACACCATCAGAGTATGTTGTATGGATATGCAAGGTTCCAAAATGCCAGTTAAAATCAGACTGCCATAAGAGATAATAAAAATCAGGAGTATTTACAGAAGCTTGGATTTCTATTCTATTGACTTTTTCCAGAGTATGTTTTACTGCATTCAAATTGAGCGTCACTCTATTTTGATTGTGGAATTCAGAAAAAAATGAACCATTTATATAAACCTTAAATGAAGGTAATTCCTCAATGTTAAGAAATAAGCCATTCTTTGTTTCAGGAAGAGAGAATTGGATAGTATAACTTCCGCTTTCTTCAATTTTTCCAGTGCCTTTCATTAATACTTTATCAGTCTCAAGGGGTAAGAGACCGACTGCTAAATAGATAATTCCCATAACATTTATAAAGACCGCCATAAAACCTCCTTTATAACATACCTTTTTTAGAAATTAAATTATGTCCATAATGCTGTAAAATTCTATATATTAAATGGATTCTGTCAATACACAAATTTTCAGTCTTCGTAGATGTTCCGATATTCAATTTTATTGCGACTAAAAGCCGATTCTGCAAATACTGGACACAAATGTTGCGAATATTGGTTTGGAATATTCTCTCATAAAGTGATAAATTTATATCTTAAACCCAAACTTAATTTTTCAAAACCCCAGGTTTGAATACGATGGTGAGTTATTCCTAAACTATCTGTCCACCACCATTTATTATCACTGTATAACTGACTTTCAAAGACAATTTTGAATTTAAGCCCTAATTGGCATGTTAGGCCATAACCAAAATGGAATTCATGATTAAATATATCCAAAAAAGTATCAGGTTGGACGTGATAAAAAGATGCCCATATTTAATTCCACAATATACGAAAGGTTTCACGCGGTATCTAATTGGTATTTGATACTTCAGATTCATAGCGAGATTTGATAATGCTACACACTGAATTTCACCTGTGTATACATATTTGCGGAGTTCAATAAGTTCCAAGCGGCAATATAAATTGTTGAAAAAAAACAAAGTAGACCTTCAGCATTCGTACCTAAACAGTTCTCTAAAATCCATATTTTAAAGCACCGCCGTTCTGTGACAAAAGTAGTATTAAATTTTGTAAATTTGCATCCTAATTCAACACAGGGTTGGGTGGTTTGCTAAAATAATAGCACCAGAAGTGCCATCTTCTGTTGCTATAGTTTAATTCTATAACCTAAATTTGCCCGTCCAAAACCAATTGTTCGACCCGAACCTCCATAAAGCATATCCGTTGGAGCAAATTCACGCCAGATCGTAAAATCATTGAACAACTGGATTTCTAAAATAATCTTGCTCTGCTTGTTCAATCTATAAGTAATACCACTCCCAAGATAATATTCATGATGAATATGTCCATTTCTTGGGTCATTAAATGGTTTATTATCATATCGCTTATATTTTATTCCAGCATATACTAAAGGGGAAATTTTGCGACCGATAGGAATAAAATATTCGATATCTGTAGCCAGGTCATAGAATATGTTAAATCCTGTTCCACCATTACCTGTATACTTACGCGCCTCAATCATTTCAAATCTAAGATACAAATTTTTTACCAGCCCTGCAAGCACTTCAATGTTGAACCCCCAATATGGCTCATACCACCAGTCCACATTCCAGTATCCTTCTGAATAATAAGTAACACAATGGGTTGCAAATCTGGTTATCTTAATCCCTACTTCCACACTTTGTTCAGCGGAAACCAGTGTGATTGTAATGGCTATTAATGTAATGCATTTTATATTCGTTTTTTTCATTTTTCACTCCTTTTTACTGTGCAGAAGGAGGAAGGTTTAATATCCCTTCCTCCTTCTGCCATTAAACTAATACTGTTTTACTACATTCGTCACATACGGAGTTTGATCGACACTGTACTTATGCCACCCCTTTTGTTGCCATCTCGCAGTTGTCCCTGTAGGATATTGCCTTATTATAGTCCACTGAGTATTATAACCCCACGCCGGATGGTATGTAGAGTCGGGTTTAAAGAGTACTCTTGGGAATATGATATTTGGATTATCATCCCACAAGCATGCATTGCGTGCCATCAAGAATAACTTCCCTGGAACCCATGTTCTGCCGGTCCTTGAACCACCTTCAGCATATTTACTATTATTTTTGGTGTATGTTGTAATCCAGGAAGCGTAAGAGTAACCTTCTACAGTACCTGCATCCACACTGCCCCCTAAACCAACTTATATTCTACAGGCTGTGGACCTGGTGCATTCGGTGATTGTGTTGGGTTGCCGACGTCACCTTCTTTTATGAAATAGTATGTGCCAGCAAATCCCAGCATCACCACTGTATATAGACACAGCAAAGTTTTTATTTTGTTCGCCATAATAACCTCCTTATTTTATACACTTCATGATTTTTGTCAACACCCACCCCGGTCCCCGAGGAGCACGACTTTTTCCAGGACCCTTCTCGCTGCGGGATGGAAATAAATTTTTATTATTACAGGCTGACATGCCCAAAGACCAATAACCATGCCTGTCTAAACAACAGGGTGGTGAGAAACTGCCTCTATTGAATTTATTGCAAGTCTTAAGAAATACATTAACTTTTAAATATATTTTACGTCATTAATCTTGTTTCAAAAATTGCTCATCATAAAGATGTCTATAAACCGCACAGGTACTATACAATTCTTCATGCCTTCCAATACTAGCAATCTTGCCTTCATCTAAAACCAAAATCTTATCCGCATTTCGAATTGTTGATAATCTATGGGTAATGATAAAAGTGGTGCGGTTTTCTAATAAGTTCTTTAATGCCTCTTGAATCGCCTTTTCTGATTCTGAATCCAATTGTGAAGTCGCCTCATCAAGAATTAAAATCTTGGGATTTTTTATTAAAGCCCGCGCTATTGCAATCCGCTGTCGCTCACCACCAGAAAGATTAACACCACGCTCACCTACCTTTGTTTCATATCCTTGCGGCAAGTTTTTAATAAATTCATCTGCGTAAGCCAACCTTGCCGCATTTTCTATCGCACCATCTTTTGCCTCGGGATTGCCAAATTTTATATTCTCCCTTATTGTATCTGAAAATAAAAATACATCCTGTGAGCATATACCAATTTGACCCCTTAATGATTTTAATCTTACATCTTTTATATCCTCACCATCAATCAATATCCTCCCCCTTTCTGGCTCAAAGAATCTTGGAAGTAAAGAGACTAATGTTGTCTTACCGACACCGCTTCGACCCACAATCGCAACTATCTCACCAGGGTTTACCTCAAATGAAATATCTTTTAATACTTCCTCAGCCCCATTATAAGAAAAAGAGACATTTTCAAATATAACCCTGCCCTCTTTTATCTCAATCTCTTTTTTGCCGTCTTTTTCAGGTGCTAAATCAAGCATTTCAAAAATTCTTTCTACTGCTGTCAGTGAGCGTTGAACATTAAGATTTAAATTATACAAATTTCTCGTTGGTCCAAATAGATAGCCAATAAAAGAATTGAATGCAATCAAACTACCAACCGTTAAATTCCCCCTCATTATCTCTGCACAACCATACCAGATTAAGACAATCGGCCCTGCCGCAGAGATTAATGCCGAAGAGATAGAGGCAATCGTGGCAGTAATATCTAACCTGACCTCCTTACGGATTGCCTCACTTATCTTTTTAACCATCTTTATCGTTGCTCGCTTTTCTCCAGTAAATGCCTTAATCACCGAGACCCCGGATAATAATTCCTGTAGGTTTTTATTCAATAAGGCATACCTTTCCCTCACCTCATAACTCATATTTCTAATTCTCTTATTAAATACCATTAATGACAGTAGATAAAATGGCAGAATCAAAAAGCAGATTAAAGCAAGTTTGGGATGGATATATAGCGTGCAACCAACACCAGCGATAAAAGTCAAGATATTCTGTCCTGCGGAGACCAATGTATCCGCAAGCAATCCCTGAACTGCATTGACATCATCACTCAATCGGGACATTAGATAACCGGTCTCTTCTTTATGGAAGAATGTTAGTGATAATTTTTGTATGTGCTCAAATAATTTTAGTCTTATATCAAACAAGACTCGTCCACGGAAAGTAGTTAATAAGAAACTCTGTAAGAATGTTGAGACCGCATATATAAAAAGAACGCCAATCAAGACAAGCCCGATAATATTCAGTAATTGAAAACTTTTAAGAACGATTACCTTATCAATAAGAAACCTCGTCAAAAATGGCATTGGGAGTTGTAGTCCTACTGATAGAAGCATAAAAATAAAGGCAAAAAGCCCCTTACGCCAGTAGGGGACGAGAAATTTTATAAATCTCCAGAAAGGTATTCGTTGAAGCAAAAAGGTATCGGCATCAAAATGAAAAAGACTATTTCTGTCAGGAAAATTCGTATCTCTCAACATAATATATTGCCAATATGAATAATAAAAAAACATATATTGCCAAAGAAAAGACATCAAATATAGAAAGCGAATGTATAATAAGGCTATTCAATGGCGGCAATAAAAGTCCGATAATGATGTATACTTTTCTAAAATAACCATTGTAAGAAAACAGATTGGCTCTTAATAAAATAGCGACAACATTAAAGAATATAAAAGCAAATAAAGGGAGATATAATGTCCGGGAAAATGAGAATATCGTTATGATGTTCAAAAATATAATTAACTCAAGGAAAGTGTAAATAAAGGGTTCAATAAATATTCTTCTCATCCGAAATTGTGTGGTGATAAGAAACAATAATAAGAATAAACCGAAATAAAATAAAAGCGAAACCCACTTTGCGATGAAAATTTCCTTTCTTTTAAAAGGAAAATGAATTAAGAAAGGAAATTCATACTTCTTATTAAAAAAATCCCACATTATATCTAAATTCAAAAATGTAACTAAATAAATAAATATACTACTAAAGAATGAGATATTAAATTTAGGCGCAGTAGTATTATGTCTAAAAATCAAACTAAAAAATAGTAGAATGGGTAAATTAATAATAATGCGCCACCTGCGGAAATAAGAGATGAACTCATAACGAAATAATTTAATGAAATTCATAACTCAATATTTTTTTGCCCTAATATGAAAAGAACTAAAAAGGCAATAAATTGCATTAAATACAGTGCAAGTGATTTAAGAGACGGATAGAGATCGTATAAACCAAGAGGGACATTAAAATACCTTGCCGGGAAATACATAACTAAACTTATCACATTAGGAAATTGAGTTAACAGTTTCTCTAACCTGGGTGATATTTGAAGGTTTACGAAAGGAGTCAAAAGTAAATGCGCTGTTCCTATAAAAAATAATATTAGTGATGCAAAACTTGCCGAAATGGGCGGAAGATGAAGACCAAAAAATAGCGGCACAGATAAAAAGAGGAAAAAGAGTAGATCACCAATCACTGAAAAAATGAGAACTTCAATGGTGGATAATGTTTTTAAAGGAATTGTTGAAAGTGTTAGAGTAATATTCCAGACAATAAAGAAAATTGAAATGAATAATACAAATCCTAATGCCCTTAGGGCTAAGTAGGTACTTCGTTTAAGAGGTAAATACAAAAAAGATAGTTTATCCGAAAAAGAATATTTTGAAAAAGCGAAGGAACCTAATACAGAAATTACTATCCCTTTCCATATAAAAGAGAATAAAAAAAGACTGCCCATGTAAGCGTACTTCTTCACATTTATTATTTCTATTGATTTAACCCATTGTATTTCCTTAAATGCATATGTTGCAGAAATTGACTGAATTAATCCGATTGCCATAATGGTTAGAATGACGTAAGAAATATTCCCGCGCCATAGTTCCATAATTGTGTCTTTAATTACGACCCGCTTCAATTATGGACCTCCAAATAAATCTCTTCAAGGGTTTTGCCAGTCTTTAATATATTATCAATTCTTTCATTTATTATCAACTCTCCTTGTTTTATTATCATTACCCTTGTGGCTATCTTCTCAACTTCCGTCAGGATATGGGAAGAAATAAGAAATGATTTTCCGTTTTTTGCTGATTCTTGTATGAAGTCGCTGAGTTTTTTTCTGATTATAGGATCAAGATTTTGTGTTGGTTCATCCCACAAATATAGGTGGCTTGAAGAAATTATGGAAACAATCAGAGATACCTTCTGTAATGTTCCTTTTGAAAGACTCCCTATATATTTATCGTTGTAATCAATTAGTTCAAAGTATTCTATTAATTTTGATATTTCTCCTTCTAAATTGCTCCATTTTATTCCTCGTAGAGTACAAGCAATTTTTATTACTTCTTTTACTTTATAGTAGGGCGGTAAAAATGCGTTTTCGGGTAGGTAGCCAATATATTTTTTAAAATCCGGATTTTTATTTTCTATCCCAAATATTTTAACTGAACCCTTCTGGGGAAAAACCAAATTCATTATACATTTCATCGTTGTCGTTTTCCCAGCACCATTATGTCCTAAAAATGCCACAATCTCGCCTTTATGGATGTCAAAATTTAATCCTTTTAATATCCACTTATTCTTTTTATAATATTTCCACAAATTTCTTATCTCCAGCATCTATCCACCTTTTGCTAAAGTAAAACTAATCAGATTTTCCCCAAAGAATGGTGGTATGAATGAAAGAATCAAGTAAAAAGAATTTATTTTTATTTTTTGTCTAAGGATTATGTATAATAGCATATATTCAAATATCTTGAAAATTTCGATTGAACTTAAAAGAAACTTAAGTAAGGGATTTCCTGGATTTAATAGTAAAAGCCCATTAGATACAAAGTTCTTGTTGAAAAAGATAATAAAGATAAATTTCAAAAAAATCAAAGTATAAACTGGAACAAGCGAATTTAATAAGGAAATTAATATAATCTTTTCTTTCTTAAAAACTCCTATCATTTCAAAAAGAGATATAAAATATCCCCATTTGGCAAAAAACCACATCCAGAATATTGTTAGGGATACAGTTACTGACAAACCCGTCCGCCATAGACTCTTAATAAAGTTAACAAATAACTCACCACTCTCACGCTCTTCCCAATGTGAAACAACTTCTGGAACATATCGTATTCTATCTTCTATAAATAACACAATGCAATGCAAAAGAATATAAAAAATTATAACTTTTTTCAGATTTTTCTCTGAGCAAAGCAAATTCATTTTACGATTCGACAAAAATCTCGCATTTGAAGCATATAATTGCTCTCGTCAAATTTTAAACTTGGATAACGATAGCGGAATTCTACTGTAAGCCTATGAGCAACGAGATCATTAATTTTCATAATTATATTATATCGAAGCGTAATCACTAAGTCAAGCATCTCATCTGACGATGTTCTTAAATTGACAATGGGTATCTTTTCTTCATAACTTATGAGTTTTCTTTAGTCGTTCTAAATTCGCAATTAATGTATTCCATCTAAATTCATCTAACCTTAATTTGGCGAGGTTAAGTATAACCTCTTCTATGATAGCTCTGTTAAATTCGCATAAATATTGATTTGGATAATTCAGATTTCCTTGACTCATTAATATTGCTCCAATACATGAAGAGCAAAGCCAGCGTGCCCAGCAAGATCTACAACTTTCGTATTTTAACTTGGTATATAGATAGTCAAAATTTAAATATATTAGTTCTTCAGGTTTAATAGCAAAAACATTACTAATTCTGAAAAATTTATTCCCCCAAAACATAAAACATGGGTAAATGTCACCATTATACCATACTGCAAGAGTATCGAGGTAAGCTGGACAGAGTAAATGCATTTTATTTTTTTTCAACAAAGCGTGCAAATATCTATCTAAAAATGAGAAACTTACAGGTTGGTTGTCTCCAATCCATGTTTTAAAAGATTTATTAATAGCCTCTCTGTAATTTTCTATACATTTCTGAGTCATTTTGGGAAATATACGCCACGATGAATTTTCATTTACACCAGCTGAAACGGGAGGTATGTGAATTGAGATAGGGCCAAATTTCTTATAAAAATATTCAAGAATATCGAAAACGCCGATATTTTCTTCAATATGGATGTTGGTGTAAGTTGCTTCGATTTCTACTCTGATATTCTCTTTTTTCAACCTATAAATATTTTGTTCAACTATATTTGAAGTTTCCAAGCCATTTTTGTATTTTCTAAGTTTATTATTTATATCAGCCCATCCGTCAAGACTTACAGTTATCGCAATGTCATACTTCTTTAAGATTTTTAATTTAGTATCATCAAGAATACTGCCATTAGTAGTTATACCAAATCTTGGCATTTTTTTTATAATGTTTTTCTTATAAAGCATGCTTATATAATTACACGCATATGTGATTGTTTCAAACGCTAAAAATGGTTCCCCGCCAAAAAATTGAATCGTGTTTATTTCGGTGAATGCCTTATAAAATTTTTCAATCGTTTCCTTGACAACGCTAAAATCCATGGTTCTCTCATCAGAACCGTAATTGCCATGCCCAGCATAGCAGTATTTACATGCAAAATTACAAGCATTGCTTATTCCTAATACACACCGATTGAGTATGAATCGTGTAGTGGTAATAAATTTTTCAATGTGGTTCTGGTTTAGGTAAGATTCTTCTAAACTAATTTCCTCATCGATAAGTTTCTTTAAATCTGATTGATAATCGTTACTATGTTGGTTTGAAAAAATTCTAAAACTATTCGGTAAAAAAATTATGTCTGAATTGTTAAATAAAATTAACTTACAATATCTATCATCCATTATAGTAGAATATTATCTATCATAGTCCCCCACGTGCTTAACAAGTGGGGGACTATGATGTTTTCCTTGGTGTTCGATATCATTAGGTTACAGGACACTGACTATACCCACAGAAACCGCCGGGACAAGTTCCACCACAAATCACGCCATTGCAATTATCTCCGCATCCAAAACCAGCGTTTGGGCTGGGGTTCCCCGGAGAAATGAGATTTATCAATCCTTTAAAATCTAATTCAATCATATTTTTCCTCCATCATTAATAAGATAAAAAGTAAATCCAATTTTATTCCACCCCGGTCCCCGAGGAGCACGACTTTTTCCAGGACCCTTCTCGCTGCGGGATGGATTCCAATCTGTCTGGATTCCGTGTCAAGCACGGAATGACAAAAGGAAGCCCCACAGGGGTCAGGACCGGAACCACTACAATACGCCGTTTCCTGCAAGCACACCAGGATGTATAGCGAAGCGATACTGCGAGTTCCGTAAGGAACGATACTGTGTCTCCTGCATCCGTATATCCGTCCTCATCCGTTTATTCAGTCTCATCATTACCATTATGCCCAATTTTATCTAAAGACTCTGAATTTTCAGCACCCTGTTTTTGGTTATGAACATTTTCCATATACTTACGCAATCGCTCTTTTCTTCGGTATCTTCGCCAGTATTCATTTAATTGCTCCTGATGTTGCTCACGGTATCTTCTAAAATAATCCGGGTCTTTCTGAATACGCCGACGATAGTAAAGTTTATAATAATCAGGATGTTTGCTATGCCAGGCAGAGATTTGTAGTTTATAGACCTTGCCCCGACGGTAAGCCCTTAAATATCGGAGTCTCTTTTCACTAAGCCCTTTATACTCCCCCTATAAGAGCTTTTGGAATTAGATGGTTTTCTATTTGAATTTGTATTATTTTTCATCTTTGCTCCTTTAGTAAAAATTTTTATGTAAAAGAAAAAAGGTTTAAGAGGTCCATTCAGGGCTGTTATACCCTGTGGGGCCATCTTAAACCTCTATGGTGATTGTATCCAAAAAAAGTAGTATGTCAATGGTTGATTGATGCACTATTGCAGTTAGAAATCATTTTACAGATTTTTTGTCAAGCAAGCTTGACCACTACAAAAAATGGTTGTTGGTTTACGGGTTGGGATGCTGGTAGGGTAATTGGGATTGGTGCGCTATTCCTATCGCGGTTGGGAAGATTGGTAAATAAGCCTACTCTATCAAAATGACCTTCTTTGTTGATGAGTAGCCACCCGTATCCAATCTCACAAAATAAACACCTGCAGGGAGTCTGCGACCAGAATTATCATTACCAGACCAGATGATACCTGATGCATGATTCAGGATACCGGATTCAGGATTAAAGGATTTTACAACACGACCTGCAACATCATAGATCTTTAAAGACATTTCGGATTTCGGATTGCGGATTTCGAAATGGTTTGGAATTTGGGAATTATAATTTGTTTGGTCATTGGGATTTGGGATTTGGAATTTAATCAAGCAGTGATTCCTGAATGGATTCGGATAAACCTCTAATATTTTGTCCTTCAAATCCAATTTTGAAATTTCTTCTATTCCTAAATCACCAATCACCGAAATACTGGAGGAAAAGAAATTTGCTACATAAATTTTGCCTTGAATAAAGTTCCAGGCAATACCACAGGGCCAAACTCCAACCGTTATTACTTCTATTATTGAATCTGTTAAACCATCAATCACATACACCTCATTGCTACCATCAGCAACATAAATTTTGTTACTGATCGAATCCCAGACCATTGGGAGCGGGTTATTATAAGGTTCTAAATCATAGGTCGTTACCACTGAATCGCCTGCACCATCAATTATAATCACTCTGCTTTCCCAAACATCACCCCAATAGATTTTATTATTGCTGCAATTATAGGCAAAGATGTCGGGTTTCCCACCTACTACAATTCTTGTAAGAACAGTATCGTAATTACCGTCAATGACTGTAACATACCCACTATCAAGATTTCCACAATAGATTTTGTTGTTTACGGGATTCCAACCTAAAGTTCCATGTCGCCTTGCTACAGCGATATTCTTTATCAGAGAATCACTTGTTCCATCAATTACAGATATATAATAATCTCCAGTTGCACTGCTATAAATTTTGTTTGTTGGAGTCACCCATATTAGAGCATATGGATAATTGCCAACGACGATATTTTTTATTACGGTGTCACTTGCACAATCAATAACAGATACCGTATTACTACCTTCATTACTACAATAGATCTTATTGTTGGTTGAGTTCCAAACCAGAGCATTAGGGTGAATCCCTACAGAAATGTTGGTTATAACTGAATCTGTAAGACAATCAATCACTGTCACTGCGTTTGCATGGTAATTAGCAAAATATATTTTATTATTTGTTGAATTCCAAACCAGACCATATGGAATGATAGTCTGAAATGGTCCATCCACTATTATATTCTTTATCACCGCATTAATTCCACAATCAATAGCACTCATTATCTTGCTATTGCCATTCGCACAATAAAGTTTATTCATCGTTGCATTCCATACCAAAGCAAATGGTCTAACGCCTACAACAATATCGGTAAGAATTGAATCACTTGAACCATCAATAATTGTAACGTTACTCGCCTCAAAAGGTTCCGACACCATTCCTATATCTCCATACGCACAATAGACTTTATTGTTTACAGGATTATAACACAAAGCTGTGGGGTCATCACTTAGCGGAATTAATCTAATCACTGCATTCGTTACGCCATCAATTATCGTCACATAATCACTATTCTTACTACCCGCATAAACCTTATTATTGGTTGGATTCCATAATAGAACACAGGGTCCACTTCCAACTGTTATCGTCGCTATCACTGAATCACTATTGCAATCAATGACCGATACTGTATTGCTATTACTATTGGCACAATAAATCCTGTTATTCGTCTCATTCCAGCATAATGCATCAGGTCCATTTCCGACAGGAATAGTCTTGATAACCGCATCCGTTACACAATCAATAACACTGACCGTATTGCTATTTCTGTTAGTACAGTACACCTTATTGTTGGTAGCATTCCATACGATTGCTGATGGCGAACTGCCTACACCGATTGTTTTAATTACTGAATCAGTATTTCCATCAATTACCGATACAAAACCGCTGTAAAAATTTGTGCAATAGACTTTATTATTTGTTGCATTCCAGACCAAACGCTGCGGACCTTTTCCGATCAAAATATTTCTTATTAACGAATCGCAAGCCCCATCAATTATTGATAGCGTTCCGTTTATTATCGGAGAATCCCCTTCATTAGCGCAATAGATTTTATTATTCGTAGCATTATAAGTAAATGCCAAGGGTCGACGATTTCCCACAGGAATTTCAGTTATAACCATATTTGTTGGACCATCAATTATGGTTATGGTTTGGTTGGTATAATTGGCCGTGTATACTTTGTTATTCACCCAATTCCAGCAAAGGGCAAAAATCTGCGAGCCGGTATTGATTCTTGCAATCTTTGAGTCTGTCATACCATCAATTACTACAACCGCATAGCCCGCAAGTCCTGCGACATATACTTTGTTGTTTATTGCGTTATATGCTAAAGTCTTGGGAAAAAGAACTCCGCTAAATTCATCTGGAACATATATAGTATTTTCCAACCATTGAGCAGTACAAAGCGCAATACAACTTATTAATATTATAAGCGACAACTTACCCATCCAACCTCCTTGGTAGAGCAATTGTATGCAGAATTCCTGTGAGGTCAAGAATAAATTTCTGATGTAAGAATACGGTTGGAATATTTGGTATCCCACTGGTAGTATTTTTTTGCGAAGGGGGCAGGAATTATCTGCCCCCTTTTGATTATCTTCTTAATAACCAGCACCATCAGGCGGCGCACCACCAGGATATACTGTTATATCAATCCGTCTATCTGCTGTAAGTGTATCGTCAATTATGGTTTCGCCCGAGTAGTAGGTGGTTCCGACATAGAATCCGCATCTTACTTTATAGAAGTAACATGGAGCATCAAAACTCCATTTATACCAACTGTCTTCGTTGCCTGACCTAGTCTCAACATACCCGAGATAATGGTCTGGACTATCATAAACATATACTCGCTTGCCCGGACCGACACCATTACCATTACTGTAATGAACGTGACCATAGAGCCAATTATTGCGATCTCCTGCAATTATCTGTGTTGGCGTGAGCGATACGACAAAGCATACAATAATCAGCGACGGGATTAAGGCAACTAGAAGTTTCTTCATTGTTCCTCCTATTGTTTATTATTTATTTTTTATTAAAGCAACACCCACCCCGGTCCCCGAGGAGCACGACTTTTTCCAGGACCCTTCTCGCTGCGGGATGGATTCCAATCTGTCTGGATTCCGTGTCAAGCACGGAATGACAAAAGGAAGCCCC